>NZ_CP100416.1:4425614-4633566 GCF_026017845.1 Amycolatopsis mediterranei | reverse complement strand
GCGCGACATCAGGACATCCTCCCTCCAGACCACTGTCTGGAATCAAGGTGTCCGGCCCCACGGGGCAACTCCACGTGTCGTCCCTTCAATCACGCGTGTCGTCCCTTCAATCACGCGTGTCGTCCCTTCAGTCACGCGTGTCGTCCCTTCAGTCACGCCGGTCTGCCGTACCTGAGCGGCGGGCTCGCGTACTTGGAGGGACGTCACGCGTGATCCGGCAGTCGACACGCGTGATTCGAGGGTCGACACGGCTGCGTCAGTCGAGGGGGCGGGCGCCGAGGTGCTCGGAGAGGAGTTTGCGGGCCAGCTCGTCCGGGTCCTTGTCCGGCGGGGGTGGGGGCGGCGGCGGGGCCGGGCTGGCGTCCTCGTTGTAGAGGTCCTCGTCGTCCTCGTCGGAGGGTTCCGGTGGCAGCGGGATGTCCGGCTCGCTCGTCGTGACCTTGGGCCGCGGCGGGGGCGGCGGCGGGGTCGCGGCGGGGCGGGCCGCCGGTTCGGCGGGCGGCGCGGCCGTCGCCGACTGGCGCGTGAACGACCGCTCCGGGGCCGGTGCCGCCTGCTGCGGCCGGGCGGCGGCCGCGGCCGGGGCGTTGCCGTGGACGCAGCGGACCTGCCAGTCGCCGCCCAGGACTTCGGTCAGGGCGCCGGCGATCTTGCGGGCGTTGTCCTGGTCGGAGAGGCGGCGGGCCAGCGGCTCGGACTTGTGGGTCAGCGTCAAGGCGTTGCCCTCGACGCTCGCCACCGTGGCCTGCGTCAGCATCGCCTCGAGGCTGCGGCCGCCGGTGAACTTGCGCAACGCGGTCATCAGCTGCGGCCAGACGGTCCGGATCCCGGCGGCATCCATCCCGCCCGACGCCGCGGGCGCACCGGCCGCGGCTTCCGGCGCCGGGGCGGACGCGCCACCATCGGAAGACGCGGCGGCGCTCGCCGCCACCGGAGCGGGCGTGCCACCGCCGGGCGTGCGCACCGCACCCCAGCCGCCATCACCCGTCCGGGTCTCGGCCGCCGAAGCCGCCGGTGCGACTGTGGCCGGAGTGCGCGTGGCGCCATCGACCGGCTGGGCCGGAGCCGACGTATTCGCGGCTCCCCCACCTTCGTTCGGCGGCGCCGAAACAGGCGTACGCGCGGCACCCCCGCCGTCGGCGGCCGGGCGCCCGGGCGGCTTGACCGGCTCCGGCACCGGGGCCGGGCCCGCCGAGCCCGGGCGCTGGGAAGGCCTTGAAAACTCGCGTTCCGGAGCCGCCCGCACCGGCGGCTCCACGCCACCCTCGGCCGGTGCGCCTCCGCCGCCGGCCAGTGTCGCGCGGCGCTCCAGGCGCTCGATCCGGGCCAGCAGCGCCTTCTCCGCATCGGTCACCGACGGCAGCAGCATCCGCGCGCACAGCAGCTCGAGCACGAGCCGCGGCGAGGTCGCGCCGCGCATCTCCAGAAGTCCATTGTGGACGATGTCGGCGTAGCGGGAGAGGGTGCCGAGGCCGAGCCGCTCGGCCTGCGCGACCATCCGCGACAGCTCCTCCTCCGGCGCGGACACCAGCCCGCCCGCGGACTCCGGCACCGCGCGCAGCAGCACCAGGTCGCGCAGCCGGTCGAGCAGGTCGGTCGCGAACCGGCGCGGGTCGTGGCCGGCCTCGGTGAGCTTTTCGACCGTGCCGAACACCGTGGCCGAGTCCTCGGCCGAGAGGGCGTCGACCATGTCGTCGATCAGGGCGACATCGGTGACGCCGAGCAGCGCGACCGCCCGCGAGTACGAAACGCCTTCCGGCCCGGCGCCGGCGAGCAGCTGGTCGAGCACCGACTGCGTGTCCCGCGCCGACCCGCCGCCCGCCCGGATGACCAGCGGGTACACCGCCGGCTCGACCTCGACGCCCTCGGCCGCGATGTTGCGCTCCAGGAGGTTGCGCATCGAGCTCGGCGGGATCAGCCGGAACGGGTAGTGGTGCGTGCGCGAGCGGATGGTGGTCAGCACCTTGTCCGGCTCGGTGGTGGCGAAGATGAAGATGACGTGCTCTGGCGGCTCTTCCACGATCTTCAGCAGGGCGTTGAAGCCCTGTGTGGTGACCATGTGCGCCTCGTCGATGATGAACACGCGGTAGCGCGACTCGGCCGGTGCGTAGAACGCCTTGTCGCGCAGCTCGCGGGCGTCGTCGACACCACCGTGGCTGGCCGCGTCGAGCTCGGTGACGTCGACGCTGCCCGGCCCCTCGGGTGCGAGCGCCTTGCACGAGTTGCACTCGCCGCACGGGTCCGGCGTCGGGCCCTTGGCGCAGTTCAGCGAGCGCGCCATGATGCGCGCGCTGGACGTCTTGCCGCAGCCGCGTGGGCCGGAGAAGAGGTAGGCGTGGTTGATCCGCCCGGCGGACAGCGCCGTGCGGAGGGGTTCGGTCACATGCTCCTGCCCGACGACCTCGGCGAAGGTTGCCGGACGGTACTTGCGGTACAGCGCGAGAGCCACGCCGCGAGACTACCGCCAGGGTCCGACAACCTTCGCCGTGCGGTCAGGAGACCAGGGCCGCTGCCTCGGCAACCAGAGCGTTCACCTTGGTGACGTGCGCCGCGGTGAACGCGTCACGCGCCCGCGCCTTGGGCAGCGTGACGTCGAGGTACTGCTGCGGGCCGAGTCCGGGCCGTCGAGCACACCCTGGGCGACCGCTTGCACCTCCGGGCCCTCACCCAGGGTCCGGGTGGCGTAGATGTCCAGGTCGATCAGGTGCGCGGTGTACCGGCCGTGGGCCAGGAACTCCCGGATGTCCGCGACGGTGCCGTCGAGCGCCTTCTGCGCCCACGACTTCGTCGCCGGGCCACCGGCCGCCAGGACCTGGTTGACCTCGACGCGGTCGTCGGTGTCGCGGCCCGGGTAGTCCCCGGTGCGCAGCAGCGCGGCGACACCGGCGTACGGGCCGGCGAGCGCGTCACGAGCCGCCTGGCGCAGGCCCGGGCGGGCGTTCGGGTCCGCCGCGATCGCCGAGACGGCGGCGCGGTCGTCGGACTCCTGCGCGACGGCGAGACCGCCGTGCACGAACGTGACGACGTCGTCGTCCGAGCCGCTCAGCGCGGCACGGGCGGCGTTCTTGACGGCGGCACCACCGTGGCGCAGCAGGTACACGGCGGCCTTGCGGCCGTTCGGCACGGTCAGCGCCGGGTCGGCCGCGTCGGCGAGCAGCTTGTCGTTGTCCGACTTGGCCCGCGCGGCGCGATCGGCGGCCTCTTTGGCCTGCTGCTGCGCGGCCGCCTCGGCGGCCGAGGCGGCCCGGCCGTCCTGCTGGTTCTGGGCCTGCTGCGTGGCGAGCCGGTCGGCGTTCGCCTTCCGCGCGTCCCCGGCGAGCTGCGCGGCCTTGTCCGCGGCGAGCTTCACGTCCTGGGGCCGGTTGCCGGCCGCGGCCGCCTTGGCCGCGTCGAGCTGCTCCTGGACCGCGGTGACTTCGGCGTCGTAGTTCGCGGCGACCTGCCGCCACAGCGACAGGAAGTACCGGACGTCCTCCGGCGTGCCGTCGAGCGCCGTCTGCGCGGCGGCCGTGAACTCCGGGCCGGCGCCGGCCAAGGCCTGGAGGGTCGAGATGCGGTCGTCGACGTCCTTCGCCTGCTGCAGGCCGGTCTCCAGGAAGGCCCGCACGTCGGCGGGGGTGCCGTTGTCGAGCACCTCCGTGCCCCGCTCGTTGACGGTCGGGCCGCCGGTGTCCATGGCCTGGCTGACGGCGATCCGGTCGTCGGCGCTGCGGGCCAGCGGCAGGCCGTTCGCCAGGTACTCGCGGATGTCGTCCTGGGTGCCGCTGAGCGCCCGCTGGGCGGTGCGCTTGGTGATCGGGCCGCCGGAGGAGAGCGCCTGGGTGACGAGGACCCGCTCGTCGTCGTTCTGCGCCTGCTGGCGGCCGGTGGCCAGGAAGGCCTGCAGGTCGGCGGGCGAGCCGAGCAACGCCGCTTCGGCGGCCCGCGCCACGCCCGGACCGCCGGTCTCCAGCAGCGAAACGGCCTGCGCCCGGTCGGGCAGCACATCCGCGGCCGCCGGCGTCGCGAAGACCCCGGCCGCGAGTGCCGCAGCAACGATTACCGCGTTTGCACGCAAGGTGAAACCCCCTCGATCGATGATCGTCCGCTCCCTTATCGCCGAAGCGGTCGGAATGTTTCCGATAACCTCGATTTCCGTGAGCCGCACACGGAAGCCCGAGCCGGTGCCCGGCCGGTACCCCGTGCGGTTCGGCACGGCGGAGCTGGTCCGCGACACCGGCCGCGGCAACGCCTGGCTGGTGTCGGTGGACGGCGTCGCGCAGTCGTACGTCGACCTCGACGACCCCGCCCACCTGGAGTTCGACTACGTCCGCCGGTTCGCGGACGTGGTGGACCGGCGGCCACCGGGCCCCCTGGACGCACTGCACGTCGGCGGGGCGGCGTGCACGCTGCCGCGGTACGTCGCGGCGACGCGGCCGGGGTCCCACCAGCTGGTGTTCGACGCGGACGGCGAGCTGGTGGAGCTGGTCCGCGCACAGCTGGGGTTGCGGGTGCCGGGCTTGCGCGTCCGGGTGACGGACGGCCGCGAAGGGCTGGCGACGCGTCGGGAGGATTCGGCGGACCTGGTGGTGGTCGACGCGTTCGAGCGGGCCACGCTGGCCGGCGGCCTGGCCACGCTGGAGGCGACCCGGGCGATCGCGGGCATCCTCCGCACCGGGGGCACCTACCTGGCGAACATCACAGACGGCTCGGGCTTGCCGTTCGCCCGCCGCTTCCTGGCGACGCTGTTCGAGGTCTTCCCGGAGGTGCTCCTGCTGGCGGACCCGGGAGTACTGCGCGGCCGCCGCTTCGGCAACCTGGTGCTGGCGGCCTCGGCAGCCGAGCTCCCCACGGAAGAGCTGACCCGCCGAACAGCCTCGGCAGCCTTCCCGGCAAGGTGCGTGTACGGCGCGGAGCTACGAAAGCTGGCGGGAAGGGCGGCCCCGATAACGGACGCGGACGCCCCACCGCCTCCCAAGCCCCCGGACGACCTGCTGGGCCTGTTCTGAGCCCCAGCCCTCCCACCCACGACAGCCCAGACAATGCGGGAGGCCCACGGGCGGCGGCAGGGCCACCACGGCACCCAGCCGACACGTCAGGCCCACCGGGAGGCGCGGCAGCCCTCCCAGGCCGTGAGCGAGGCACCGTGGGGGTCCGGGGGCTCGGCCCCCGGGTGGAAGAACGAAGTGAAGGCCCGGCGAAGGGGCGAAGCCCCAGAGCCGGTAGCCGAAAAGAAGGGGACCCCGCGCACCCGTCAGAGCCTGCTTATCCTTGCTGCCTTCCGGCCCTGGGGAGGTTCACAGGGTGGACGCCGCGCGGGGTCCGTGGATCAGTGTAGTCGGATACGTCTGGAGACGTCTCGGGAACCCCTCCAGACACATCCGCGACCTGCTCAGGCGCCTGCGCCCGCCTGGGCTCGGGCCCGCTTGAACGTGTTGTGCAGCACCGCCAGCAGCGCGTCCCGCACGGAAAGCTTCTGCCGGGCGTCGAACGTGATCAGCGGGACGTCGTCGCTCACCGCGAGCGCCCAGCGCACGTCCTCGAGGTTGTGGCCGAGGGAGCCGTCGAACATGTTCACCGCCACCACGAACGGGAGGCCCGCGTTCTCGAAGTAGTCGACCGCCGGGTAGCAGTCGTCCATGCGGCGGGTGTCCACGATGACCAGTGCGCCCAGTGCGCCGTGGACCAGGTCCTGCCACATGAAGCCGAAGCGGTCCTGGCCCGGCGTGCCGAACAGGTACAGCTTGACCTCTTCGTCGATCGTGATGCAGCCGAAGTCGAGGGCCACCGTGGTCGTGGTCTTGGCCGGGACGTGGCCGGTGCTGTCCACGGCCGCCGCGACGGAGGTGATCGCCGCCTCGGTGGTGAGGGGCTTGATCTCCGAGATGGACGACACCGCCGTCGTCTTGCCGACGCCGAAGCCGCCCGCGATGACGATCTTGACCGGGGCCGGCGGCCGGGTGCCCGGTTCAGTGAATGGCTTCGAGTCCACGAATGACCCTTTCGATCATGCCGAGGTCGTGCGAGTTGTGGGTGCCCGGCCGCCGGACGACGACGTAGCCCAGTTCGGCGAGGTCGGCCACCAGCACCCTGGCCACGCCGATGTGCAGGCCGAGCATGGCGGCCACCTCGGCGACCGACATCGTGTTCCGGCAGAGGGAAACGATTTCCTGGCGTTCGAACGTGAGCTTCGGGTGCGACGCCGCGCCGAGGCGGGACGTCATGACCTGCGCCTCGATTTCGAGGCTCTGGTCGACCGGCTGGGCCCGTCCCGAGGTCATCAGGTACGGCCGCAGCAGCGAGATGTCCGGTTCTTCGGTCATCGCGTCGCTCCTTAGCTCCATCCATGCCCCCACCCCCGCCCTCAACGGAGGCGCAAGCGCCGCTGTTCAGCTTCCGACGGTGTTTTTGAGCTCCTCGATGAGCCCAGGGGTCAGGACTTCGGTGGCGCGGTTGGCGAACATCGCCATTTCGTAGGCGATGGTGCCCAGGCTGGCCTGCTTGTTGGCCAGCACACCCAGCGAGCAGCCGATGCTGATCGTGCAGACGAGCAGGTACCCGTGCTCGAGCTCGATGATCACCTTGTCGGGCGAACCGAGCGGGTGGCTTTCGGAGACGCCGTGGGCGAGCCCGAGCATGGCGGAGGAGATCGCGGCGAGGCGGTCGGCGTTGGAGCGCTCGAGCTCCGTCGACATCGCGATCAGCAGGCCGTCGGCCGAGACCGCGATGGCGGCTATCGCGCCCGCGGTGTGCTGCGCGAAGCGGCTCACCAGCCAGTTGAAGTTCTGGGCTTCGACACTGACGCCAGGTGCGGGGATGCTCATTTCCTGCTCTCTTCTCCTCGTTCCATCACACGACCGGCGACCACGCCTTGGGGCGGGCTGTCTGCCGTCACGTCCTCCGCCTTCGCAAGGCCGGCGGCGAACGCGTCGAACGCCGCTCGTTCGGCCGCCGGGTCCCGCTTGCTGCGGTTGACGACGGCGCGGGCGAGCGGCCGCCCCGCGGACTGCTGACGCAGGCCGGGGGCGAGCTGGGCACCGGGGACGCGGCGGATCAGGCCGTCGCGCGCCCGCTCGGCGGCGGTGAACGGGGCCGTGGCCACCGGTGATGCGTCCACGGGGGCGCGGACCGGGAGAGGTGCCGCGGGTGCGGGCGGCGGGCCGGCCGTCAGCGCCGTGACCTCGGCCGCCTTCGGGAAGGTGGTGGCGGGCGGGTCGCTGACTTCGGCGGCCTTCGCGAAGGCGCTCGCGAAGCCGTCCATCGCGGCCTTGGTCGCTTCCGGGTCGTGCCGCGGCTTGGTGTCGGCCACCGGCGCGGACGTGCCGGGGCTGGGCAGCTGGGCGCCGCGGACCCGGCGGCGCAGGCCGCCCCGTGAGTCCGATGACGACACCGCCGCCGCGGCCGCCACCGCCGGCTCGGGCGTTTCGGCGGACTCGGCGTCGGGTTCGGCGTCCGGCCACACCGGTTCCAGTTCGCGGAACCAGCGGAAGCCGTTGCCGTGGCCGAGCAGCGCCGGGATCGCCGGCGCCGGCAGTTCGGCGGGCCGGTCGCGCACCGGTTCGGGCGCCGGCGGCCGGAAGTCGTCCAAATCGGACAGGGAAGACGGTGCCGACGGCGTGATCGGGACGGCCGGCGCGGCGTGCCGCGGTGACGACGCGACCGGCGGCGCGGCCTGCGCCGGGATGGCGGGTGCCTGCTCGGTTTTCGGCCGCAGCGGGGTGCGGTGGCTGAACAGCGACCCCGGGATGGTCAGCCGGGCGGTCACGCCGCCGGTGGTCGGCGTCGCGAGCAGCTCGACCCCCAGCTCGTGGCGCCGCGCCAGGCGGCCGACCACGAACAGGCCGAGCACACTGGTCGGCGCGAGCTCGAGGCGTTCGCGCTCGACGAGCCGCCGGTTCTCCTCGCCCAGCTTCTCCGCGGTCATGCCGATGCCGTGGTCGACGATGCTCACCAGGCAGGCGCCGTCGGACAGCAGCATGGTGTCCACCTCGACCATCGAACCCGGCGGCGAGAACGACGTCGCGTTCTCGAGCAGCTCGGCGAACACGAGCACGAGGTCGGCGCCGAGGGCCGAGGACAGCAGGATTTCGGCGACGACCCCGAGCTTGACGCGCTGGTAGTCCTCGATCTCGGCGAGCGCCGAGCGCAGCGCCGTGGACAGCTCGATCGGGCCGGCGATCCGGGTTTCGTCGCGGGTGCCGGACACCACGAGCAGGTTGTCGGCGTTCCGGCGCAGGCGGGTGGAGAGGTGGTCGAGCCGGTAGAGGCTGGCCAGCAGCCGGGTGTCCTGCTCGTTGCGCTCGACCTCGTCGATCAGGGCGAGCTGGCGGCCGACGAGGTTCTGCGTCCGCTTCGCGACGTTCGCGAACATCAGGCTGGTGTTGCGCCGGGTGAGCGCCTGCCGTTCGACCAGCTCGGCCGCGGTGGTCTGGACCCGGTTGAACGCGGCGGCCAGCTTGCCCAGCTCGTCTTCGGAGACGACGTCGATGGTGGCCAGGCGCGGGATCTGCTCCTCGGCCTCCTCGGTGTCGGTCACGCGGACGAGCTCGGTGCCGGCGAGGTCGGCGACCGACGTCGCCGCGGTGGTCAGCTGGCGCAGCGGCCCGGCGATCGAGCGGGACACCGCGACGGCGAGGAAGGCGACCAGCAGGAACAGCCCGCCGGCGCCGAGGCCGACCGTCCAGGCCAGGCGCGTCGCGGCGTCGGCACGGCCGTTCGCCGAGTCGGCGATTTCGCCGATGACCCGTTCCTGGACCACTTTCCGCTGGGCCGCCTGGCTGTCCGACGCCTTGAGGACGTCGGCGACGTACTGGGTGGTGCCCGCCGCGTTCCGCGGGTTCCCGATCTGGGCGGCGAGCTCCTCGATCCGGCGGCCCGCTTCACTCGCCTCGACGTTGACGACCAGCCCCGCCTGTTCGCTGTCGGCTTCGTCGTCGGCCTGCTGGACGAACCGGTCGGTGAAGATCGGCGCCTGCTGGGTGGCGTCGTCCAGGATGGACCGGCCGGCCTCCGGCGAGACCGCCGTCACGATCAAGGCCATGCCGCGCAACGAGTTCTCCTCGTTCGCACGCAGCAGCGCCTCCAGCGCGGACAGCTCGCGGGTGCCCTCGGCGTCGTCGCTGAGCTGCGGGACGAGCCGCAGCGCGTCGATCACCGCCCCGATCACCGCGTGGTAGGTGCGGGCGACGCTGTCGAGTGCGACGCCGCGGCGCTGCGCGTTCTGCCGCAGCTCGGCGAGCGAGCCGATCCGGGTCAGCGCCGCGGACAGCTCGTCCGGCGCGCCGGCGTCGAGCGACCTCCGCACCTCTTCGACCGCGCTGTCGACCGCCTTCTGCTGCTGGAGCATCTGGTCGGCCGGCATCGACGGCGTGGCGACGAACGCGCCGGTCAGCAGCCGTTCTCGCTGCAGCTGCCAGACCAGCCCGCCGAGCTGCTGGGTGTACCTCGCCACCGTCGCCGACTGCGTGGCCGCACCGGCACTGTTCGCCTGCGTCAGCACGAACGGCACCGACACCAGCACCACCGCGACCAGCGGGGGCAGGAGCAGCAGGTTCAGCTTGCCGCGAATACCGAGCCGGGCGAGAAACCCCCCGCCGCCGGCCCGTTTCGCGGCCGACCTGCCGTGTCTCATCCCGCCACCTTCCCGTCTTCCGTTCTCACTCGACCGCGGCCACCCGGCTCACGTGGCCCCGGTGCTGCTCCCGGACCAGATCCTCGATCCGGGCGCGCAGCGCGAGGAACCGCGGTTCGCGCTTCACCGCCAAGTCGCGCTCGGCGGGCAGCGCCACCTCGACGTCGGCGGCGATCCGGCCCGGGTCGGAGGCGAGCACCACCACCCGGCCGCCCAGGAAGACCGCTTCCTCGACGTCGTGGGTGACCATCAGCACCGTGGTGCCGGTGTCGGCCCACACCTGGCGGATCAGCACCTGCATGTCCTCTTTGGTCTGGACGTCCAGCGCGCCGAAGGGTTCGTCCAGCAGCAGAACTTCCGGTTCGCACGCCAGGGCGCGCGCGATCGCGACGCGCTGCTTCTGGCCGCCGGAAAGCTGCTTCGGCAGCGACTTGCGCACGCCGTCGAGCCCGGTCTCGGCCAGGTACCAGTCGATGCGCTTGGCGCGCTCGGCGGCGTCGAGCGAGAGCAGCTCGAGTCCGAACGCGACATTCTTCTCGACGCTGCGCCACGGGTAGAGCGCGCCGGCCTGGAAGACGAGCCCGCGGTCGGGCCCGGGTCCGGTCACGGGGACGCCGTCGAGCACGATCTCGCCCTCGGTCGGCCGGCTGAGCCCGGCCACCAGCGACAGCAGCGTCGACTTGCCCGAGCCGCTCGCGCCCACGACGCAGACGAACTCGCCGCGCAGCACTTCGAGGTCGACGCCGTCGAGCGCGCGCGTGGTCTTGCCGCGGACGGTGTAGTCCTTGGCGACGTTGCGCAGTTCCAGCGTCATGCCGCCCACTTCCCGACCCGCGTGCGCAGCAGCCGCAGCAGGACGTCGATGGCGAGCCCGGCGATCCCGATGACCACGAGCACCGCGAAGATCTTGTCGGTCTGCAGGAACCGCTGGGCCCGGACGATCCGGTAGCCGAGCCCCGCCGAGGAGTTGATCAGCTCGGCGACGACCACGAAGTTCCACGCCGCGGCCGCGTTGACCCGGATCGCGTCGATCATGCCCGGCAGCGAATGCGGCACGACGATCTTGCGCAGCACCTCGCCGCGGCGCGCGCCGAGCGTGTAGGAGACGTCGATGAGCGAGTTCGGCACGCCGCGGACGACGTCGGCGGTCATCAGCGTGTTGAAGAAGACCGTGCCGATGAAGAGGATGGCGATCTTCGACGGCTCGCCGAGGCCGAGCCAGATGATCAGCAGCGGGATGAACGCGCTCGCCGGCAGGTAGCGCAGCAGCCCGATCAGCGGCTCGAAGAACGCCTGCCCGGCGGTGAAGGAGCCCATCAGGATGCCGAGCGGCACGGAGACGAGCACGGCGAGGCCGAAGCCTTCGAGCACCCGCTGGGTGGTCGTCCAGAGGTCGTCGAAGAGCTCGCCGGTGCTCGCCATGTCGATCCCGGCCTTGAGCACCGCGGCCGGGGACGGCAGGAACGTCGCATCGACGGCCCCGCTGACGCTCAGCACGACCCACGCCAGGAACGGGACGGCGAACGACAGCACCGCGAGCGTCCAGCGGGACGCCGCGGAAATGGGCGCGCGCAAGGAGAAAAGCGGCGAAGCGGACGGCTTCAGCCCGGCCCGGCGGGGCAGCGGCGACCAGTCCGGTCGCCCACCGCCCGCCCGGCCGGCCTCCTGCTGCTCGGCGAGCCGCTGTTCCGCCTCCTGTGCCTCGGCGGCCCGCGCCTCGGCCGTGCTCGCCGGGGTGGTGCGCTGGGTCGGACCGGTCACTGGGGGGCGGCCTTCACGAACTGGTCGTCGAACAGGCCGTCGAGCGAGGGCCGCTGCTGGGCGAGACCGGTGCCGACGATGAAGTCGATGATCTTGTTCGCCTGGAAGTCGAGGTGCTGCGCGGTGACACCCGGGGTGAACGCGTCGATGTTCTGCTGCCGCGTGAAGATCGTGGTGCCTGCGTCGTAGGACTTGTAGTCGGCCTCGGAGACGCCACCGCGCTTGGCCATGATCTTGACGGCCGCGTCCTTGTTGTTCTTGATCCAGGTCAGCGTCTCGAACCAGGTGTTGACCAGCGCCTGGACGTCCTTCGGGTGGTCCTTGACCAGCTTCTGCGACGTGACGAGGTGGTCCGGGATCGCGCCCGGGAACTCCGCCGACGAGGAGATCCCGCGGCTGCCCGCGCGCTCCAGCGCCGTCGAGGTGAACGGCGCGAACGCGGCGACCGCGTCGACCTGGCCGCTCTTGAACGCGGCCGCGGCGGCGTCGGTCGGGAGGTTGACGAGCTGGATGTCCTTTTCGGTCAGGTTCGCCGACTGCAGCGCGAGCAGCAGCAGGTAGTGGTCGACCGCGCCCTGCTCGACGGCGACCTTCTTGCCCTTGAGGTCGGCGATGCTGGTGATGCCGTCCCGGGCGATGATCTTGTCGTTGCCGGTGGAGTTGTCGTTCACCAGCACGATCGACAGCTTGGCGCCGCCGGAGACCGACGACAGGGTGTCGTTGAGGGTCTGGCTGTTGGCGTCGATGGCGCCGCTGGAGAGCGCGTTGATGCTGTCGGTGTAGTTGTCGAAGTACTTGAGGTCGACGTTGACGCCGTTCTTGGTGAACAGGCCCTGTTCCTGCGCCACCTGCCAGGGGAACCAGCCCGGCCAGGCGCTGAATCCGATGGTGATCTTGCTGCCGCTGCCGGAGGCGGAGCTGTCGCTGCACCCCGAAAGCGCGGTGGCCCCGGCGAGGGTCAGCAAAGTCAGGAGCACCGTCAGCAGACGGGGGCGAGGACGGGAAATCACAACGAACTCCAAGTTGCGGGGGAAGTGGAGTGGTGCCGTACCAAAGGAGGAATTGCGGTGCTCGGGGCTACAGGTGGTGACAACGGGGAGGGGGATCTCGTCGAGCTGCGCTACCGCGCACGGTCATCGCTGCTCACTTCCGGCCGCACCTGATCGGGTCATCGCGAGAGAACGCGGACAGGGAGCACCTACGCTCAGTGAATTCCCGGCCCTCAACGCGCCGGATCAGCCACCCCTGTCCCTCTCCCGGCGGAGAGCCTAGCGAGTAGCACAAGATCCCCACAACGTCCGCCAGTTCAGCCGAACGAGTGACCGCCAGGTGGGCTAACCAGCGCGGATTCGCAGGTTTCAAGATCAACTTTGCGGCTGTTTCTGTCGGCCGCCCGGTCAATTCAGCCGCGTGCGCGTGCGGTGATCGCGTGCAACTGCACGGCCGATCACCCCTTGTCGTTACAGCGGCGGCGCGGAGTGCCGAGATCATCACCGAGAGCGAGAAGGCGGATCCGAACGGTCGTTCGGAATCCGCCTGCCGCCATCCCGGGAATCGAACACCTGTCCGCATCTGCCGATACCGCACCGGTCTGGGCTACGCCGAATGATTCCCGGACTGTTAACACGCCCGAAACAATTCGCTCGGGTTCGGCGAATTTCGATCAATCGACAGATTTAGTCAGGTCGTAAACGGTCGTGCCGCCCACCGTGAGCGGCGCGAAGTTCTGCTCCACCCAGGCCTGGATCTCCCCGGCGGTCCCGCGGCCGCCGCCGAAGCCGCCGCGGCCACCGGCGACGAAGTAGCGGATGTCGCCGTCGGCGACGTACTGCCGGAACTGCTGCAGCGTCGGCGCCGGGTCGCTGCCGCTGAAGCCGCCGATCGCGAGCACCGGCCGTCCGCTCGCCAGTGCCAGGCCCGCCGACTGCATCGCGCCGCTCTGCGCCGCGGCCCACTTCGTCGTCGTGCCCTTCAGCAGGTCGATCACCGCGGAGTCGGTCTCCCCCGCACCGAAGCCGCGCGCGCCGCCGCCGAAGCCGCGTCCACTCGCGACGGACGGCCCGGACGACGGCGTCCCGCCGGCGTGCGCGGTCGCGGCCGTCGCCAGCGTGAAGGACGTCGTCCCGAGCAGCGCGCCGCACAGGCCGAGCACGGCCACGACCGGGCCGAGCCGCCGGACGCGGTCGGCGCCGAAGAGCAGGCCTCCGACGGCGGCCGCGCCGGAGCCGAGGAGCGCGTAGCGGACCCACGGCTGCCAGTCCGGTGTCCGCGCGAGGAGGACGAACGCCCAGACCGCCGTCACCGCGAGCATGACGGCGAGCACCGCGCGAGCCGCGAAGTTCGCCCGGCCCCGCCAGAGCTCGCGCGTGGAAATCGCCAGCGTGGCGACGATCCCGGGGGCCAGGGCGACCGTGTAGTACGGGTGGATGATGCCGCTCATGTAGCTGAACACCAGCGCGGTGACCACCAGCCAGCCGCCCCACAGCAGCAGCGCCGCCCGCGTGCGGTCGGTGCGCGGCGCGCGGCGGGTGAACCACAGGCCGGCGACCAGCCCGATGACGGCGGCCGGCAGCAGCCACGACGCCTCGCCGCCGAACTCGCCGCCGAACAGCCGGGTCAGGCCGGCCTGGCCGCCGAAGCCGCCACCGAACCCGCGGCCGCCGCCGGGCAGCTCCCCTCCGGCGGGCAGCTCGATCCCGGCGGGCGGGGTGACCGCCCGGCCGCCGCGCCCTTCGCCGAAGATCCGGCCGAGCCCGTTGTAGCCGAAGGCCAGTTCCAGCACGGAGTTGTCGGTCGAGCCGCTGATGTAGGGCCGGTCCGCGACCGGCCAGAGCGCGACGGCCGCGATCCACCAGCCGGCGGAGACGAGCACCGCGCCCGCCGCGGCGAACAGCCGGCCGATCCGGCGGCCGAGCGATGTCGGCGCCGCGACGGCGTAGACCAGCACGAACGCGGGCAGCACGAGGAAGGCCTGCAGCATCTTGTCGAGGAACCCGAAGCCGATCGCCACCCCGGCGAGCAGCAGCCACTTCGTGCTCGCGTGTTCCAGCGCCCGCACCACGCAGTAGGCCCCGGCGACCAGTAGCAGCACGAGGAAGGCATCGGGGTTGTCGTAGCGGAACATGAGTGCGGCGACCGGCGTCAGCGCGAGCCCGGCCCCGGCCAGCAGCCCGGCCCCCGGCCCGGACAGCCGCCGCACGGCGAGGTAGAGCAGGCCGACGGACGCCACCCCGGCGAGCGCGTTCGGCACCAGCAGGCTCCAGCTGGAGAACCCGAAGAGCCGGCCGGACAGCCCCATGATCCACAGCGAGAACGGCGGTTTGTCGACGGTGACGACGTTGCCCGGATCGAGCGATCCGAAGAACAGCGCCTTCCAGCTCCACGTCCCGGCCTGCGCGGCCATCGCGTAGAAGTCGTTGGCCCAGCCGGTTTTCGCCAGGTCCCACAGGTAGAGCAGCGCGGTGCCGGCCAGCAGCGCGGCCACGGAAGGCCTGACCCACCGCGGTTTTCGGGCGGGAGCGGGCGGCTGGGGCTGGGCGTGTTCGGGCGCCGACAGCGTGGTCGTCATGGCGTTCACCGTGTCGGCGCCGCATGTGGTGAACTTGTGGCCAAGCTGTGCGTCAGCTGTGCATCGGCCCCGGACGGGTGCTCACTGCGGTGCCGCCGCCCGGAAGGTGATCTCGAACTCCGTGCGTCCCGGGCGGCTCTGCACCCCGACGCGCCCGCCGTGCGCCGCCACCACCGCGGCCACGATCGCCAGCCCGAGCCCCGTGCTGCCCGCCGCGCGGGATCGTGAATTGTCGCCGCGGGCGAAGCGCTCGAAGATGTCCGGGAGGATTTCCGGCGGGATGCCCGGGCCGTCGTCGGCCACCCGGAGCCGGACCATTCCGTCTGATGTGGACAGTGTGGTCGTCACCGTCGTGCCCGGTGGTGTGTGCGTGCGCGCGTTGGCCAGGACGTTGATCACCACCTGGTGCAGCTGGCCCGCGTCGCCGCGGACGCCGATCGGTTCGCCGGGGACGTCCATCAGCCACTTGTGGTCCGGGCCCGCGACGTGCGCGTCCGCGACCGCGTCGGCCACCAGTCGGCACAGGTCCACCCACTCGTGCACCACCGGGCGGCCGGAATCCAGCCGGGCGAGCAGCAGCAGGTCCTCCACCAGCGTCGTCATCCGGCGTGACTCGGACTCGACGCGGCTCATCGCGAACGCGACGTCCGGGGGCACCTGCTCGCCGCCGCGGCGGGTCAGCTCGGCGTAACCGCGGATCGCCGCCAGCGGCGTCCGGAGTTCGTGGCTCGCGTCCGCGACGAACTGGCGGACGCGGTTCTCGCTCGCGTGCCGCGCGGTCAGCGCGTTCGCGACGTGCTGCAGCATCCGGTTCAGCGCCGAGCCGACCTTGCCGACCTCGGTGTTCGGGTCGGTGTCGGCCTCCGGGACGCGTTCGGACAGCGCCACTTCGCCGCGGTCCAGTGGCAGCTCGGAGACGCGCGTCGCGGTCGCGGCCAGCCGGTCGAGCGGCTGCATCGTGCGCCGGATCGTCGCCGCGCCGACCGCACCCGCCACCAGGATCCCGGCGAGCGCGACCCCGCCGAGGATGAACCCGAGCTGCCAGAGCGTCTCGTTGACGTCCTTCAGCGGCAGGCCGATGACGGTCTTGTCCCCGCGGGGCGACGTCGTCGAGACGACGCGGTACTCGCCGAGACTGCCGCCGAGGTCGATGCTGCGCTGCTTCCCGTCCGACGGCAGTGCGAGCAGGGCCCGCGTCTGCTCCTTCGAGATGCCCTTGAACGGCGCCTTGCGCCTCGACACCCCGACCACGCTCGAGTCGAGCACCCCGGCGTCGGGGGAGGCGCCCGGCCGCACCTGGACCACGGCGAGCGTGCCCTCGCCCTGGCCGAGCACCCGCAGCGGGTCCGGTGGTGGCGCTTCGCCGTAGGTCCACGGCGGCGGGCGGTCCCCGGCGTGCGCGGCGCGGTCGCTCGCCGCGGCCAGCCGCTTGTCCTGCTGGCCGACGAGGAACTCGCTCAGCGCGAACTCCGTGACCACGCCGACGACCAGGCACACCAGGGCGAGCAGCGCGGCGAGCTGGACGATCAGCCGCCGTCGCAGCGACCACGGCCGGCGCACGCGCTCCGGTTCAGCCTGCTGGCTTGAGGACATACCCGGCGCCCCGCATGGTGTGGATCATCGGCTCGCGGTCGGCGTCGATCTTCTTGCGCAGGTAGGAGATGTAGAGCTCGACGATGTTGGCCTGGCCGCCGAAGTCGTAGCTCCACACGCGGTCCAGGATCTGGGCCTTCGACAGCACCCGCTTCGGGTTGCGCATGAGGTAGCGCAGCAGCTCGAACTCGGTCGCGGTCAGCGGCACCAGGTCGCCGCCGCGGTGCACCTCGCGGCTGTCTTCGTCCAGGGTGAGGTCGCCGACGACGAGCGTCGACCCGCTCGCCCCCGTCACCCCGCCCGCCCGGCGCAGCAGCGCGCGCAGCCGCAGCGCGACCTCCTCGAGGCTGAACGGCTTGGTGACGTAGTCGTCGCCCCCGGCGGTGAGCCCGGCGATCCGGTCCTCGACCGCGTCCTTCGCCGTCAGGAACAGCACCGGCAGCTGGGGCGCTTCGGACCGCATCCGGCGCAGCACCTCGAGGCCGCTGAAGTCGGGGAGCATGACGTCGAGGACGACGGCGTCGGGGCGGAATTCGCGCGCGATCCGGACGGCCTCGGTGCCGTCGCCCGCGCTGCGCACTTCCCAGCCCTCCATCCGCAGGGCCATCGAGACGAGCTCGGCCAGCGTCGCCTCGTCGTCGACGACGAGGACCCGCACCGGACTCCCGTCGGCGCGGCGCAGGTCGGCCTTGCCGGCGCCGGGTGACGTGGCGTTCATAGCGGTCATGGTGCCACCTTCCCGGCCACGCGTCGGTGTTCGCTGTGCGGTCGCTGTGCGTTTGCTGTGAAGGTTCGCGCTTTCGAGGCACAGGACCCGCTGACGCTCCGCACAGCTCAAACACAGCCGCGGCGGCGAACCTGAGCGGGACCAGTGTGGGCACCACCGGAGGACATGATGACGACCGAGCCGATGCCGAACACCCAGCCCGAGGGCGCCAACTGGGGCGATCCGGCCCCGGCGGCGCCGAAGAAGGGCTGGTCCGGCAAGAAGACCGCGATCGCGGCGGGCATCGCCGTGGTGATCGCGGCGGGCGGCGGCGCGGCGATCTGGGCGGGCACCAGCAGCGCCGGCAACACGGCCCAGGGCCCCGCCGGCTTCAACGGCCCGGGCGGCCCAGGCGGTCCGGGCGGCGGCCAGTTCCGCGGCCAGGGCCTGCCGGCAGGCGGTTTCGGCGGCGGAATGGCCGCGCTGCGCGACGCCCTACACGGCGACTTCGTGGTGTCGAACGGCAGCGGCGGTTACACGACCGAGCGCCTGCAGACGGGCGACGTCACGGAGCTGAGCGCCACCTCGGTGACGCTGACCAGCAAGGACGGCTACAAGCAGACGTACACGCTCGACGCGTCGACCCAGAAAACGGGCGACGTGAAGACGGGCGACACGAACGTGACGGTGGTGGCCAAGCTGGAGGGCCAGACGGCAACGGCAACGTCGCTGGGCAAGGGTCTCGAGCTGGGCCAGCGCCAGCCGGGCCAGCGCCGCGGCGGTGGCTACTCGACCCGCCCGACGAGCTGACCCGCGGAGGGGTCACGGCCAGGCGCCGACTCCGCGAGCCAACCGCCGGCTCGAGCGGCATGACCCGCCCGGGCCGGCGGCTCGCGGCTCGGCCACCAAACCCGCGCGGCGACCCAGCCCACGACCGGACGGCAAGCGAGCTGACCCGCGCCGCCGCCAGGCGTTCGCGCCACCACCCCTTCAGCCAGGGAACGCCCCGGTGCCGCGCACCCCTCCACGCCGCATCGGGGCGTTTCCGTCCCTCGCCGTCGCCGGTTAGGGCACAGTTGCCGGTGTGCAGGACATCCGGGGGTCGCTGAGACGGCAGTCGCTGCTGGTCGCGCTCGTCTGCGTTGTCTGCGACGCCGCCCTTTTCACCCTTCGCGGCCCGCTCGGCGAGGCCGGTTGGCGGGCCTGGGTCGTGCTGCTCGGCGGGGTCGCCGTCAACGCCGCCCTCGCCGGGGCCGCGCGGTACTCCGGCTGGGTCGCCCTCGCCCACGCCGTGCTCTTCGTCGGTGCGCCGCTCCTGCTCTGCACCTGCCACGGGTACGTCACCGGCAACAACGCCGGGATCCTCATCGCCGGCTACCGGGCCGGGGCCTGGCTGCGGCTGCGGCCCGCTGTGCTCGCGCTCGGCGCCCTCCTCGCCGGGGTCACCGTCGGCTGCGTCGCCGGCGGCGGGCGCACTGCCGCCGACTGGCGGCTCGTCGCCATCAACGTCAGCGTCTCCGCGCTGCTGCCGTGGCTGGTCGGCCGGTACACGACCGCCCGGCGCGCCTACATCGCCGATCTCGAACGCGAAGCCGACGAACGCCGTCAACACGAAGAAGAAGCCATCAAACGGGCCGTCCTCGAGGAACGCACCACCATCGCGCGCGACCTGCACGACGTCATCTCCCACCACGTCAGCGCCATCGGCGTGCACGCCGGCGCCGCCCGGCTCGGCCTGCCCGACGGCGCCGAACCGGCGCGGAAGTCGCTCGGCGCCGTCGAATCGGCGAGCCGCTCGGCGATGGCCGACCTGCGGCGGCTGCTCGACCTCCTGCACGCCGAGACCGACGTCGAACAGCCCGGCCTGGACAACCTCGACGAGCTGGTCGAAACCGTCCGCGCGGCCGGCCTGCCGACCCGGCTGACGCTGCGCGGGGAACCCCGCGAACTGCCCGGCTCGCTCGACGTCGCGCTCTACCGGATCGCCCAGGAAGCCCTGACCAACGCCCTGCGCCACGGCCAGGGCCCGGTCGAGGTCGAGCTGAACCACGGCCGCACCGAGGTCGTGCTCACGGTGACCAACGGCCTGTGCCCGGACCGGACGGCCGATGGCGAGCACGCGCACCGCGGCCTGGCCGGCATCCGCCAGCGCGTCACCCTGTTCGGCGGCCAAGTCTCCTACGGCGAGGCCGGCGGGCTCTGGCAGCTGCGCACGACCTTCCCGGTGGAGAGCACATGATCCGCGTCCTGCTGGCCGACGACCACGCGATGTTCTGCTCCGGGATGCGCGCGCTGCTCGACACCCAGCCCGACTTCACCTGCGTCGGCGAGGCGTGCGACGGCCGCGAAGCCGTCGCCGAGACCGCCCGCCTGCGCCCGGACGTCGCGGTCCTCGACGTCCGGATGCCCCGCCTCGACGGCCTCGCCGCGACCGAGGCGATCCTGGCCGCGCCGGGCAACGACACGCGCGTCCTCGTGCTCACGACCTACGACGCCGACGAGTACGTCTACCGCGCGCTGCGGGCCGGCGCGAGCGGGTTCCTGCTGAAGAGCCTGGCGCCGGAGGAGCTCGTCGCGGCGATGCGGGTGGCCGCGCGCGGCGACGCGCTGATCGATCCCTCGGTGACGCGGCGGCTGGTCGCGAAGTTCGCGACGGTCCTCGAACCGGCGGCCGCCGAACCCCCGGAGCTGGCCCGGCTGACCTCCCGCGAACGCGAGGTGCTGCTGCTGCTCGCCGGCGCCTGCAGCAACGCCGAGATCGCGCGGAAGCTGCACGTCGGCGAGGAGACGGTCAAGACGCACGTGTCCCGCGTGCTCAGCAAGCTCGGGCTGCCCGACCGGGTGCACGCCGTCGTCTACGCCTACCGCCACAAACTCGTGCCGGACGAGCGACCCGCCTAAGCTGGGCCCATGAAGCGGTGGATCACCCTCGCGGCCGGGGTCGTGCTCATGCTCGTCGGCGCCGTCTGGGTACTGCAGGGCGTCGGCGTCATCACCGGCAGCTTCATGACCGGCCAGAAGCTGTGGTTCCTCATCGGGCTCGCCGCGTTCCTGGTCGGCGTGGTCCTGATCGCGGCCAACTTCACCCGGCGCAAACCTACTTCGTGAAGATCTCGAAGATCGGGTAGCCCGGCGCGATCTCGCGCAGCTTCTCGTCCGAGGCCTTGGCGTCGACGCCGTCGAAGAACACGCCGACCTCGAACTTCCAGCGCTTGAGGTAGGCGCGCAGGATGCCCGGCTTCTCGTCGTGGGCCAGCTCGCGGAAGGTGAACCTCTCGACGCGGCGCCCGACGCGCAGCGTGCCCTGGCCGGCCGCCCGCAGGTTGCGCACCCACTGCGTCTCACCCCGCGGGGCGACGAGGTAGCGGACGCCGTCGATGGTCAGCAGGTTGACCGGCACCGAGCGCGGTTCGCCGCTCTTGCGGCCGACGACGGTCAGCACCCGGCTGCCCCAGACGCTCACGCCCAGCTTGGTCAGCTTCGCGACCACCTCGTTGAAGAGGCTGGTCGACTTGCCCGGCTCGATGTAGCGGGTCTCGCTCATGGTGTCCTCCGAAGCTTCGGGAGAGCAGTGCTCTCGGTTAAGAGCAGTGAACACCAGAGCGCCGCACTCTGTCAAGAGCGGTGCTCTCTGTTTTGTGCGGCGCTCTCGTCGTGGCACACTGATCCCCATGACCGCCACCCGCACCGCGCGTGAACGTGCCCGCGCCGAACTGACCCAGGAGATCAAGGACGAAGCCCGCCGCCAGCTCGCCGAGGTCGGCGCGCACGGGCTTTCGCTGCGCGCGGTGGCCCGGGAGCTGGGCATGGTCTCGTCCGCGATCTACCGGTACTTCCCCAGCCGCGACCGGCTGCTGACCGACCTGATCGTCGACGCCTACAACGCGATCGGCGAAGCGGCCGAGAAGGCGGACCCGGGCACCGGCGACCTGCGCGAGCGGTGGCTGGCGATCTGGCAGGGCACGCGCGACTGGGCCCGCGCCCACCCCCACGAGTACGCGCTGATCTACGGCTCCCCGATCCCCGGCTACGCGGCACCGCAGGACACCGTCGTGCCGGCCGCCCGCGTCGCGCTCGCCCTGGTCAACGTGCTCACGCACACCGAGCTGCGCGACATCGACGGCGAAGTCCCGCCCGAGCTGCGCGCCCAGGCCGAGGCGCTCACGAAGGTCCTCGGGATCATCGCCGGACCCGAAACCGTGGCCCGGCTGCTGATGGCGTGGACCCAGCTGTTCGGCGCGATCAGTTTCGACCTGTTCGGCCAGTACGTCGGCAGCGTCGACCCGGCCGACGCGTTCTTCGCTCACTCGGCGAGGCGGATGGCGGAGTTCGTCGGCCTCTAGGCTGGGGCGGAAGTCCAACGGCGGAAGGCGGCACGACGTGACGGGGTGGGCCGGGAAGGTCGGCAGGATCCGGGTGATCGGGACCGGGGTGATGGGCCGCGGGATCGGGCAGCTGGCCGCGACCGCGGGGATGACCGTCGAGCTGGCCGACGTCCGGCGCGAGGCCGTCGCCGAGGCGATCGAGTTCGTCGGCGGGATGGTGGACAAGCTCGCCGCCAAAGGCAAGCTGAGCGAGGACGCCCAAGCCGTGAAGGACCGGCTGGTCGCGGTGGACGCGCCCGACGCACCCGCGGACGGCGTCGACCTCGTCATCGAAGCCGTCCGGGAGGACCTCGCGACGAAACGCGCCCTGTTCGCGAGCCTCGAGCGCGTCTGTCCACAGGAGACGGTCTTCGCGACGAACACGAGTTCGCTGTCGGTCACCGAGATCGCCGCCGCGCTGACCGACCCCGGCCGGCTCGTCGGCCTGCACTTCTTCAACCCGGTGCCGCTGATGCGCCTGGTCGAGGTGGTCCCCGGCGCACGCACGCACGGCTGGCTGCCGGGCGAAGCACTCGAACTGGTCAAGAGCTGGGGCCACGAGCCGGTGCTCGCGAAGGACGCGCCCGGCTTCCTGGTCAACCACGCCGGCCGCGGCCTCAACACCGAGGCGCTGCAGATCCTCGCCGAGGCGCTGGCCGAGCCCGCCGACGTCGACCGCATCGCCCGGGACGTGCTCGGGCTGAAGCTCGGCCCGTTCGAGCTGCTCGACCTCACCGGTCTCGACGTCTCGCACGCCGTCCTCGAAAGCATCTGGAGCGGCTTCCACGGCGACCCGCGGCTGCGGCCGTCGTGGCTGACCCGGCCGCGCGTGGCCGCCGGCTTGTTCGGGCGGAAGAACGGCGAAGGCTTCTACACCTACGCCGACGGCAAGCAGCAGGTCGCCGACGAGCCTGCCGCCCCGCCGAAGCCGGCCAGCCCGGTGTTCACCGCGGACGAGCACCTCGCCCGCGCGCTGTCGTCCGCGGGCGTGCAGGTGGTTTCGGACGCCTACCCGGACGCGGTCCTGCTCGTGCCGCTCTACGGGGAATCCACAGTGGACGCCGCGGCCCGCGCCGGGCTGCCGCTGGACCGCGTCGCCGGTGTCGATCCGCTGGGCGGTTACGAACGCCGGCTGACGATGTCGGTGCACCCCGGGCTCGAGCCGGTCGCCGGTCGCGCCGCGTGGGGCGCGCTGGCCGCGACCGGCCACCCGGTGACGGTCGTCCGTGACGGGCCCGCCCCGATCGCGCAGCGCCTGCTGGCGTCGATCGTCAACACGGCGTGTTTCATCGCGGGTCAGCACCTGGCCACACCGGCGGACATCGACACGGCGGTCCGGCTCGGCCTCGGCTACCCGCGCGGCCCGCTGGCCTGGGGCGACCTCGTCGGCGGCGACGTGGTGCTGCGCATCCTGCACGGCCTCACCGCGGCCACCGGCGATCCCCGCTACCGGCCGAGCCCGTGGCTCACCGAGCGCGTCGCCCTCGGCCTGCCGCTGACGACGGCCGGGACGACACCGGCCGTCCTGCGTCAGTCCTAAGAGGACTCACGGGATGACCTGGACCTCGTCGCCCTTCGGTCAGGGAGTTGGAGATCTGGTCACCAGTGGCGCTCCCGGGCCCCCGCGGCGAGGGTGTAGGTGATGTAGCCGCCCTCGAAGTCACTGCGGTACGCGCCGTTCGTCACGTACTCGTCCGATCTCGGGTAGTGGAGGTAGGAGTACTCCCAGCCGAGCGCCGCCCAGCGCTTCCGGATCTCGCCCTTCACCATGTGGGCGCCGGTGCTCCACGTGTAGTAGATCGAGCCGCCGGCGGTGAAGTGGTTGTAGCGGCCGACCCCGTCCGGCGTGCCGAGCTCGTCGGTCGCCGGGTAGCCGAGACCGCGCTCGTAGTCGAGCGCCGCCCACTTCTTCCGGATCTCACCGTAAATGGCGTGCGCGCCCGTCGCGGTCGTGTAGTAGATCGACCCGACCCAGCCATCCTTGACGAAATGGTTGTAGCGGCCGACCCCGTCCGGCGTGCCGAGCTCGTCAGTCGTCGGATAACCCACGCCACGCTCGTAATCCAGCTCGGCCCACTTCTTCCGGATCTCCCCGTAGATCGCGTGCGCGCCCGTCGCCGTCGTGTAATAGATCGACCCGACCCCACCGTCCTTGACGAAATGGTTGTAGCGAGCGACCCCGTCCGGCGTGCCGAGCTCGTCAGTCGTCGGATAACCCACGCCACGCTCGTAATCCAGCTCGGCCCACTTCTTCCGGATCTCCCCGAAAATCACGTGCGCACCCGTCGCGGCGGTGGAGTAGATCGACCCCACGGTGCCGTTGGTGAGGAAGTGGTTGTACTGGGCCATTCCGTCCGGGGTCGTCAGCGTGTCGAACGACGGCGGGCCGAGCACACCGTGCCCGCCGAAGGCGAGGTACTTGTCCAGCACCGGACCGGTGACGTACCGGGTGCCGGTCTCCGCGCTCCAGTACAGCCGGCCGTTCGCGTAGACCCGGTAGTGGACCGGGCCGTCGGTGCTCTCGGCCGCCACCGGCGCGCCGAGCGTCGCCCGCACCGCCGCGTCGGCGTCGTAGCGCTGGTCGATCGGGGTCGCGTAGTTCGCGGTCAGCGTCAGGTCGCCGGTGCCGACGGTGACGATCCACGTCGGCTCGGCCGGGCCGCCCTGCCAGCCGGAGAACCGGGACGCGCCGTCGATGGCCAGCGGCGCGGCCTCGACGTCGAAGGAAGCGCCTTCGGTGACCATGGCCGAGCTGACGCCGCCCTCCACCGGAATGCCCAGCGAGGCGGGTTGCGTACCGCGCAGGGTGATCCGGTGCTGGCGCGGCATCGCCGTGTACGTCTGGGAAGTGGCGACGCCCGCGCTGTCGGTCACCGTCGCGGTGAACTCCATCCGGGAGTCCGGGTGTGCGGTGAACGCCTGCGCGAAGCTCGCCCCGGTCCCGCCGATGCCCGGGTGGGAATGACACGTCGCTTCGCTCGGGCAGTGCCGCACGGCCGTGGTCCAGGTGATCGGCAGGGCACCGTCCTCGGCGTCGGTCGCGGTGGCGCGCACGGCGACCTGCTGGTTCACCGCGAACGCCGTGGTCCCGGGCGGGGTCAGCGTGAGCACCGGGGTGTGGTTGGCGGGCGCGACCGCGATGGCGACCTCGCCGCTGAGCCCCAGCGGGTCCCGGACCCGCAGCTTCGCGGTGAACGACGTGGTGCCCGCCGCGTAGGCGTGCGACACGTTCGGACCGGCGTCGGCCGCGGTCGTTCCGTCCCCGAAGTCCCAGTCGTAGACGAGCGCGTCGCCGTCGTAGTCGACCGAGGCCGAGCCGTCGAACGACACCGTGCGCGTGGCCGGGTTCGTCGACGTCGTCGCTTTGGCCACCGGGGCGGTGTTGCCGGCGGAATAGCTCAGGCGGCGCAGATTGCCGGAAAGAATGTCGGCGTAGACGATGTCGCCGTTCGGCGCCGCCGCGAACTTCACCGGGCCGCCGATGCCGGTGAAGACCGGCGGGTTTTCCGGAGCCTGCGTGAGCCGGCCTTGGTCGTCGTAGCGCAGCGTCCAGATCTTGTTCGCCACGTAGTCGCCGAAGAAGTACGAGCCGCGGTAGGCGGCCGGGTAGCCGGCTCCATTGTAGACAATGCCGCCGGTGACGCTGTTGCCCGTCATGACCCCGGCGCCGTGCGGCAGTTCGAACAGGGGCGGCTGGTTCGGCACGCCGGCACAGCCCGCGAGGTCGCTGTAACCCGGCGTCCGGTGGTTGCCCTCCCAGCACGGCCAGCCCTGGTTGGCGCCGCGCTGGACGACGTCGAGCTCTTCCCAGTTGCTCCAGCCGACGTCACCGGCCACCGGCAGGCCGAGGCTCGCGTCGATGCCGAAGCGGAACGGGTTGCGGAACCCGCGCGCGAACACCTTGCTCGCGGTCGAGCCCGGGTTCGCCGCGTCGAAGTAGGGGTTCCCCGGCACGCCCTGGCCGTCGGCGGTCAGGTGGAGGATCTTGCCGTAGGGCTGGTTGACGTCCTGGGCGCGCAGCGCGCCCGGATCCGTCATCCGGTAGTCGCTGTCGTCGCCGACGGACAGCCACAGCGTCCCGTCCGCGGCGGCGTGGACGGTGTCGATCCCGTGGACGTTGAAGGTGCCCGGCGCCTCGAAGACCGGCCGCTCGCCGGTCAAGCCGGCCGGCGCGCCCGCCGCGTCCACGGTCACGGTGAACCGCGACAGCCGCATGACGAAGCCGCCGGCGGTGTTGATCGACCGGGTGAGGTAGATGGCCCGCGATGTCGTGTAGTCCGGCGCCACGGCCAGCCCGACGAGGCCGAGGTCCCCGTCGGCGTGCACCGGCAGCGCCGCGATCGTCCGGCCGGCGCCGGTGACCGGCAGCCAGCGGACAACTCCGTCCTTGCCGGTGGCGAGGACGGAGTTGCCGGGTAAGTACGCGAAATCCGTGAGCTGGTACGACCCCAGCCCGGAGTCGGTGTCCTGGAGCACGAACCCCGGCGGGAGCGCCGCCGCCGTCGCCACTCCCGTGGACACGACGGGCAGCAACGCCCCGGTCAGGGCCGCCACCAGCAGCAGGCGAAGCGTCCGCACGGCCATCTGGCCCCCTTCCCAAGTGATCTTTTGTCGCAAGATCAGGGGGGCCAGTTGCACCAATCCGGATTACTTCATCCGAATGTGACCTACGCCACGTGACGGACCGTAGCGATTTACGGGACGACCTGCACGACGTCGCCGACGCTCAGCGTGTTGAAGAACTTCAGGGACGCGCCCGCCGACAGGTGGATGCAGCCGTGCGAGTACACCGAGAGGCTGCCCGTGTGGAAGGCGTCACCCGGGTAGAAGAAGACCGAGTTCGGCATCTCCGCGTTGTCGAATTCCTTCGACAGGTGCACCTTCTCCTTCGACAGCACGTGGAACGCGCCGGTCGGCGTCGGGTTGCCCGGGCGCCCCGGCAGCATCGGCACCGGACCGTAGACGACCTTGCCGCCCTCCAGCAGCCACGCCTTGTGCGCCGAGATGTCGACGCAGGCGGCGGTGCCCGAAGCCGCGGCCGCCGCCGCGCACGGAACGCCGGGGTCCGCCGCGGGCTTGGGCGCCGGCTTCGGGGTCGTGGTCGGCGTCGGCTTGGGCTTCGGCTTGGCCGAGGTGCTGGTCGGCGCCGGCTTCGTGGACTCCGGGGTGGGCGTCGGGGTCGGCAGCGTGACGGTGGAGGTCGGTGCGGGGGCGGTGCTCGAGGTCGGTGTCCCGCCGCCGGTCCCCGCCGCGGCGACGGCCCCGCCGCCCGCGTTCGGGCCACCGGCCGCGCCCCCGCCGGAACACGCGGCCAGCACGAACGCGGTGGCCAGCGCGGCCGCTCCCGCCAGAAGCCTCTTCACGATCGGTACCCCCAGCTGTTTCGATCATCGCGTTTGGACATCGGTAAAGACGGCGTTCACCCGGTCGAGGTTCGTCGGGGAAGGTCACGATTTGGGCAGCCAGGCTCCACCCGCAGGTGGAGGCCGGGATCCACCCGGAACCGATCCGCGGGCCGATGCCATCGGAACGCCGGCCGCCGAAGCTGGGACCGACCGTCGAACCCAGGGGAGCCCGGAATGCCCAGCGCCGCGAACGTCCTGCTCTACGCCGCCATCGCCGGCCTCGTCCTCTACAAGGTCGTCTACCAGCAGATCCGGGGCACGCTGCTCAACCTCAGGACGCTGGTCACCACGCCCCTGCTGCTCACGGCGGTGGGCGGGTACCTGACGCTGAAAGCGCTGCCCGGCGCGTCCGCGGCCGAGCTGGGCCTGCTCGGCGCCGACCTGCTGGTGCTCGCCGGGCTCGGTGTGCTGCGCAGCACCACGACCACCCTCACCGAACGCGACGGCACGACGTTCCAGAAGGGTTCGGCCGTCACGGTCGGGCTGTGGGTGCTGACGGTCGCCGTCCGGATCGGCGTGGTCGCGCTGGGTACCGCCCTCGGCGTCACGGGCCCGCTGACCTCGGCGTCGATCGCGCTCAGCCTCGGCGTGAGCATCGCGGTGCAGAACGCGACGACCTACCGGCGCACCCAGCGCCGCGGCCTGCCGCTCGCCGGACGGCGAGCGGCGGTCAGCCGCTGACGCGGCCCAGCATCCGGGCGTACATCCGGCCCGGGCTGGGCACCGACGGCGGCACCAGGAAGCCCGGCAGCGGCGGCAGTTCGCCGACGAACGCGCCGAGCCGCACGTACAGCACGGCGGCGTCGGCCGGCCGGGCTTCGGGGTCTTTCGCCAGCATCTCGGCGAGCAGTTTGTTGAGCGGCTTCGGGACACCCGGCACCGGCGGCGGCAGTTCCTTGACCTGCCGCTCGAACACCGCATACGCGGTGGGCCCGTCGAAGAGCCGCTGTCCGGTGAGCATCTCGTGCAGCACACAGCCCAGCGCGTAAAGGTCGCTGCGCGGTTCGGCGCCGCCTCGCTGGATCTGTTCGGGCGCCATGTACGACGGCGTCCCCAGCAGCTGCCCGGCCCGGGTGAACTGCGCCGCGTCGGCTTCGCGGAGCACGGCCAGCCCGAAGTCCATCACCTTCACGCCGCCGTCGGGCCCGAGCATCAGGTTGGACGGCTTGAGGTCGCGGTGGCAGACGGCGAGCGCGTGGGCTGCGGTCAGCACCGCGCACGCCTGTGCCGCGATCGCCGCGGCCCACGGCACCGGCAACGGCCCGTGCTCGGCGAGCAGGTCGGCCACCGTGACGCCGTCGACGAACTGCATGACCTGGAACAACCGGTCGTCGTGGGTGCCGTAGTCGTACAGCGCCGGGACGCCGGGGTGGTCGAGCGTCGCCAGGATGCGCGCCTCGCGGGCGAAGCGGGCTTCCAGCTCTTCGTCACGGCCCGGCAGCCTGAGCAGCTTGATCGCCACGCGGCGGCCCAGCCGCCGGTCGACCCCGCCGTGCACCGCGCCCATCCCACCGCGGCCGAGCGGCAGCTCGTCGAGCTCGTAGCGGTCGGCGATCAGCATCCGTTCCCCTAGTGGCCCGGCCTGAGCCGTCCTCCGACAAGTCCAGCGAAGCCTAGCCGGACCAGCTCGCGGCCGGTTTCGGCCGTCTCGCGCAGCACCGCGTCGAACTCCGCCAGCCGCCGGAAGACCTCGCCGTACTCGCGCTGGACGGCGAGCGAAACACGCGGGATCCGCACGCGCCTGCTGTCGATCCGGGTCGACGCCGACGCGGCGGGCAGGTCGGCCGCGCGCAGGCAGCCGGCGAGGAACTCCGCGTCCAGCCGCTCGGCGTCGACGCGGTACACGGTGAGCCCGGCGCCCACCGGCCGCGGCGGTCCACTGTGGACGTACGCGATGCCGGTCACCGACGCGACGACGTCACCCGCCTCGGCCGGCGGGTGCTCGGCGTCCGCACGCACCGGCGCGTACTTGACCTCTACGAAACCGGCCTTGACCAGCTCGCCGATGGTCGTGAACGCCGGTTCGGCGGCCGCCGCTTCCAGGGGTGGCAGCTCGGGCGCCAGCTCGGCGAACCGCGTGCGCACGGCTTGGAAAGCCAGCCCGGGATCCTCGTCCCTGGTGCGGCGGCGGGCCGGCGTGAGGTCGACGTCGTCGTCGAGCAGGTCGATGATCCGGACGCCGGATTCCGGGTGCTCGCCGAATTCCCGCCAGCTTTCTTCCACTGTGGACAGATCGTCGCCCGCTTCGCCGAGCAGCACGGTGGACGGCGCTCGCTCACCGGGGGCGGGCCGCCGCAGCAGCCAGAGGTCGGGGCCGGTCGGCGTCAGCGTGACGACGGCACGGACCGCGCCCGCCCGCAGCAGGTTGCCGCGGATGCGCTTGCCACTGCGCCGCCCGGCCGCCGCGCCCGGCATCAGGATCACCACGGTGCCACCGGGTTCGACGTGCGCGAGGCAGTGCTGCACCCAGGCGAGTTCGGGTTCGCCGCGCGGGGGCAGGCCGTATTCCCAGCGCGCGTCGCCGACCAGTTCGTCGTGCCCCCACGCCCGTTCGTTGAACGGCGGGTCGCACAACACCGCTTCGGCGGTGCGGCCGGCGAAGGCGTCTTCGCGCAGCGCGTCGACCGCGTGGACCTCCACCTCGAGGCCGCGCAACCGCAGCCGCAGCGCCGCGATCGACGCCGTCATCGGGTCACTGTCTTGTCCCAGCACGGTTTTCGCGCCGCTCGCCAGCGCGAGCGCGCCGAAGCCGCACGCGGGGTCGAGGATCGTCGAAACCGGGCCGGCGAGCCGGGCCATCAGCTCGGCGATCGGTTCCGGGGTGGCCGACAACCGCCGCGAGTGCGCCTCGAAGTACCGGCGGCACACCAGTTCGAACGCTTCGACCGGTCCCGCCTGGTGCGTCAGCTCGCTGAGCAGGGTGAGCAGCTCCGGGTCGTCGAGTTCGCTGTCGAAGGTGTCGGAGATACCGGCTTGGAAGGCGAAGAAGCCGCCCGCGCGGCTGACGCGCTCGGCCAGGTCGAGGTCGTCACCCAGGGCGCGCAGGCGCTGCCACGCGCGTTCGCCGGCGCTCAGCTCGAACTTCTTGCCACGGGCGCGGAACCAGCCGGCGACGGCCGAGAGGCCGAACAGCGGGCTCGACGCCGTGCCGCCGACCGGCGGCGGGAAGTCCGGGTAGCGGCGGCGCCAGTTGCTGACCGCGGCCCGCCCGACCCCGGCGAGCCGCGCGATGTCGGCCGCGCTGACCGTGGCATCGTCGTCCATGGCGAGGACTCTATCGGAGGATGCTCCATTCAGCCGAGACGCTTGTGAACTCAGTCAACCAATGCTTTTATGGGAGCCATGACACACGATCGGTACGTCCTGCGGTACGCCGCGGGGTCGGACGTCGGCAAGCGTCGCCGGATCAACGAGGACGCGGTGTACGCGAGTTCCCGCCTGCTCGCCGTCGCCGACGGCATCGGCGGCCAGCCACACGGCGAGGTGGCCAGCGCGACGGCGGTCGACGTGCTGCGCGAGCTCGAAGTCGACCTGCGACGCCTCGATCTGACGAACGTGGACCTGGCCGCGACGCTGGCCGGGGTGGTCAAGTCGATCGACGCGCGGCTGCACGAAGTGGTCGCGCAGGAGCCGACGACCGAAGGCATGGGCACCACACTGACGGCCCTGCTGTTCGACGGTGTCGAGTTCGCGGCCGCCCACATCGGCGACTCCCGCGGCTACCTCCTGCGCGAGGGCGGCCTGCGCCGGCTGACCCGCGACCACACGCTCGTGCAGGCACTGGTCGAGGACGGCCGCGTCGCCGCGGAGGACGCCGAGTCCCACCCCCGCCGATCGCTGCTGATGAAAGCGCTTCAGACGGCGGGCTCCGGCGACCCCGACATCTGGACGTTCAAGGCGAAGCCCGGCGACCGCTACCTGCTCTGTTCGGACGGCCTGAGCGGCCCGGTCTCCGAAGCGACGTTGCGCGACGTCCTGGCGGCCGGCGCGGAGCCGGCCGAGGTGATCCCGGAGCTGATCCGCCTGGCCAACGAAGGCGGCGGCCCGGACAACATCACCTGCGTGGTGGCCGACGTCACGGCCTGACCCACCTTCCGGGCCGCTCGGGGCCATCCGGTATCGTCTTCTGCGGAGGATTGGCCGAGCGGCCTAAGGCGCACGCTTGGAAAGCGTGTTGGGTTCACGCCCTCGCAGGTTCGAATCCTGTATCCTCCGCCGCAGTAACCAGGCGAACGCCGGGCAGCCTTCACGGGCCGCCCGGCGTTTGTCGTCTTCCCCCCTTCGTCCGCGGGCTCGCCGGCGCTCGCGCGACCCACCGTCGGTATGTCCCGGACACGATCGCACGGCGCTTTTGGCCCACCGGAACGTGAAATGCCTTCGGTGCTGCGGAATTTCTGCGCCTGTACGAGGAGTTACGAACAGGGCTGACCGCAGGCCGTTACTCCGGTCGCGCTAGTCTCACCAGCACCTCGCCCGCCCCTGTCGAGAAAGGCCAGCAGTGGCACGAAAACCGCTCTGACCTGGGGTAGCGCTGGCCAGCGACTTCAGTCTGCGGTACTGGTGGCGGGGCACCCCCCGCACAGACCGTGATCGGCCCGGCCCCGGACGTTCCCACGTCCGGGGCCTTGCTGATTCCGGGCCCGCGATCACTCGGCAAAGTCTGATGATCACGCTGAGTCGCTGGATCTGTTTCAATGGAATCCGTCCCCGTACGACCACCAGAATATTCGAGGAGTAGAGGCCCGATGGCCGGAGTCGAAGAGATCCGCGCTGGCATCGCGCTCGCCAACGAGAAGGCGTCCGCGAGCATCGCCGCCCTGCAGCAGGCAGCGCAGTCTCTCGAAGAAGCCCAGCAGTCGCTCGCACAGGCGACGCAAGGGAGCAGCCAGCACGAAGTGAGCCAGGCGCACGGACTCCTGGCGGAGGCCCTGCAAGGCATCAACGGCCTGCAGAGCACCGTCCAAGCAAGCATTTCCTCCGCCGACTCCTACTCGGCGCGTCTCTAGCCGGATGACGCTCGCCGAACTCCACCAGCTGCTCACCGCTGCCGTGACCGGGCTCGCCGACGCGCGCGCCCACTCCGAACGGGCCACAAGCCTGCTCGGGGAAGCCCGGCAAGCTCTCGTGGATGCCCAGGCCAAGGCCGATCCCTGGCTTCCTTCGCAGTACGCACAGGCCGGCGAGGGGCTGGACCAGCTCCTCGTCCGCCTGCACGCCGCCGAGGATCTGGTGAGCGGATACCGGTCGCGCCTGTAATCCTTGTAGGGGACACCTTTTCTTGGGGACGCCGATGGCCAACAAGTCAGCCGAGCAACGCAACCGCGTCGAAACCGCACTCGACCGGGTCCGCCATCAGATCGGACTGGTGCTGGGCGCGGCGGCCGGTGCGCGCCAAGCCGCGGAAGCCGACCTGTCCAAGCTCCGGCTGGAGCAGGACATCGTCAAGGTCGGCATGAACCACGCCAGTGCCGAGCAGCAGAACGAGTGGTCCCGCCACCCCGCCGCGCACGAAGTGTTCGGCGCGCTCGGCAGCGTGCGAAGCGCTTTCTACACCGACTGGAGCCAAGGTCCCGCCACACTGCGGGAACTGGTCGCGCAGAACGCACCCGGCCCGGCCGGGCTGCCACCGGGCGACTGGCTCGGCACGGTCGGACACAACCCCGGCCTGACGTCGCCCGGGCTGTGGCGGGTCGGCATGGCGACCGCCGCCGGTGGCGACGCGACCCGCACGTTCGACGTCGCCGTCCCGTTGCTCGACGAGTCGCACCTGGCGATCACGTCGGCACCGAAGACGCGGGCCACGATCGACGGGATCGTGCAGAACCTGCTGGTCCGCGTGCTCTCGACGTTCGAGCCCGGCGCGGTGCGCGTGCACCTGTGGGACATCGGGCAGCTGACCGCGATCCTGCCCGACCTCTACCCGCTCAGCCACACCAGCGCGCTCTCGCTGTACGACCCCGGCCGGCTCGAAGACCTCCTCGACGAGCTGGCCGGCCACATCCGCCGCATCCACGCCAGCTGCATGTCCGCCGGCTTCACGTCGCTGCGGGAAATGCGGAAGAAGACCGAGCAGCGGGGCGAGCCGTTCCGCATCGTCGTGCTCTACGGCAACGGCGAGACGCTCGAACCCGAACGCGCGCGCGACCTCAAGCGCGTCGCGAGCGGGGCGCTGGCCGCCGGGATCTGCCTGATCATGATCGACGTGCCGACCGCGGTGAGCGCGCCAGTCGAGACGCTGAGCCTGCTCGACGACCGGCACGCGATCAGCAGCATGTCCGGCACCGACCTGGTCGTCGACCTCGATCCCGCGATGCCGTCCGCGCAGGTCATCCGGGCCATCGACACGATCGCCAAGGCGCTGATCGCCAAGCAGGGCGGCCCGCGGTCGTTCGACGACCTCCTGCCGACGGAGCTGGGCCAGGAGAGCTCGGCGCGGGAACTGCGGGCCCCGGTCGGGTTCTTCGAAGGCGAGCCGGTCGAGGTCGTGATCGGCGACGCGAGCCCGCACGCCCTGATCGGCGGGCCGTCCGGTTCGGGCAAGACGAACTTCCTGTACGCGCTGCTCGGCAGTCTCGCGGCGCGGTACACCCCGGAAGAGCTGGCGCTGTACCTGCTGGACTTCAAGGAAGGCGTCTCGTTCGCCGGCCTGGCGCCGGGCCGGAAGGACGCGAGCTGGCTGCCGCACGCGCGGCTCGTCGGCGTCAACGTCAACACCGACCGCGAGTTCGGCCTGGCGCTGCTGCGGTTCCTGGCCGACGAGCTGCGCCGCCGGTCCGCGGCCGCGAAGGAGCACGAGGTCACGAACCTCGCCGACCTCCGCGAAGCCGATCCGGGCGGGCACTGGCCGCGGATCGTCGCGGTGATCGACGAGTTCCAGTACCTGTTCGCGGGCCGCGACCAGGTGACCGCGGCGGCGACGCAGCTGCTGGAGGACATCGCGCGGCGCGGCCGGTCGCAGGGCATCCACCTGGTGCTGGCCAGCCAGGACGTCGCCGGCATCGAAGCGTTCTGGGGCAAGCCGGCGGTGTTCGAACAGTGCACGCTGCGGATCGCGATGCCGAAGGCGCGGCGGGTGCTGGCCGAGACGAACAACGCGGCCGTGTCGGCGCCGAAGTGGCACGCGGTGATCAACCACGACTCCGGCGTCGCGCACGGCAACCAGCTGGCCCACATCCCGGACGCGAGCAGCAAGAACGTGTTCGTCCGGCTGCAGCACCGGCTGTGGGAGGCATACGCGGGCCACTTCCCGCGGCCACGCCTGTTCGACGGCGCGCACCAGCCGATCCTGGAGCAGTTCCCGGCGTACCTGGACCTCAAGCCGAACTCGAAGCCGCGGGCCCTGCTCGGCCAGTCGATCGACGTCACCGAGACGGCGTGCGGCGTCGACCTGCCACGCGCACCGGGCCGCAACGTCGCGGTGCTCGGCTCGGCGACCGCCGAAGCACTGTCCATCATGGACTCTTCGGCGCGGTCGCTGTCCCGGCAGTACGAACCGGGTGAAGTCGAGTTCCTGCTGAGCTGCCCGATCGAGGCGTGCGCGCCGGCCGCGCTGGAGCTGACCGAGCGGCTGCGCGAGGACGGCCACGCGGCGTCGCTGGTGGACGACCTGACCGGCGTCCTGGAGTCGATGACCGGCTCGATGTCCGGCGGCGCGAAGGTGCTGCTGCTGTACGGCGTCGACGCGGCTTTGCCCGCGTTGGAAGCCAAAGCGATCGGCCAGCTCAAGAGCGGCCTCGACCACCTGCGGGTGCTGCTCAAGCAGGGGCCGGGCCACGGCATCCACACGATCGGCTGGTGGCGCAGCATCGCCCGGCTCAAGGACACGCTGGGCTTCGGCGGCACCGACGACATCGGCACGTGGGCGGCGCTCGACGTCCAGGGCAACGAGCTGTCGCCGTTCGCGGCGGGCCAGGTCGTGCACTGGTCGCCGCGGCCGGGGCGCGCGTTGTTCTTCGACCGCACCACCCACGGCGCACCCGAAGTGATCATCCCGTTCCAGCGTCCGGAGAACGACCGATGACCGACGACGCCACCGCGGCCATGCGGTACAAGGAAATCATCGCCCTCTCCCGGGGTTCGGCGGAAAACCTGCGTGAGTGGGAACTGGCGCGGGCCGAGGCGCTCAACGGGGAGATCGAAGCCGCCGAGGCCGCGATCGAAGTGGCCATCGACCGCGAAGCGAGGGCGGCCGAACGCGCGACGCGCTGGTGGAAGATGGCGCTGCACAACATCCAGGGCCTGCCGTGGCTCGACCCAGGCGACAACCCGCGCCCGGTGCCCACGGCACGCGCCGCTTACCTCGAGCGGTACCTCGAGGAGGTCAAGCCGAGCTACCAGGAGCTGGTCCAGGCGGTGCTGTCCCTGGGGTGGCGGGCCAAGCGGGCGGCCGCGAAGCGGAGTGAGCAGCAGCCGCCGCCGGCCTAGATGTCGAACACGGTGTCGTAGGGGTCGTCGTCGGCCGGGGCCGGCTGTGGCGGACGGCGCGGCGCGGCCTGCCGGGGTGGCTGAGCGCTCGGCTTCACCCCGGCGGCCACGGCTTCCCGGACGGCGGCGGTGATGGTCCGGCTGAGCGTGACCGCGTCGAACCGCATGGCTTCGGGCGCGAGCCGCACCTCGCTGACGACCCCATCGGGCCCGGCGAGCACGGTGACGCTCCGATCCGGCGAGACGACGGTCGTGTGCCCGCTGCCGGCGATTCCGGCCAGGAGGCGCTGGTTCTCGGCCTTGCGGTCTTCGATCTGCTTGAGCTGCCAGCGCATTTCCTCGATGAGCTGCGCGTTGTCGCTCATGCGCACCTCCCCGGCCGGTGCGGCGTGGAAAGCGCCTTCTGTTCCTCGCGCGCCTTCGTCGAACGAAGGGCCACCGTGCTGATCACGACGTTTCCCCACTGCGGAGACTCCAGGCGACCTTCGCCGTCGCCTCGGCCACCGCGGGCCACGCATCCTCGGACTCCGCGATGACCGAGAGGATCACCACGGACCGGCCGTCCGGCAGGGGGATCTGGTACTCGGCCTTGATCTGCGAGCGCACATCCCGTTCGGGCAGGTGGAACTCGCCACCGCTGATGGCGACGACGGCCGGCCCGATCGGCAGCCGCACCGGCTGCACCACCGCACGCTTGTGGCGGCCACGGTACTCCTCGGCCATCGCGGCGACGAGGGCGTCCCGGCTGCCGGGCGCGGTTTCCGGCCAGAGCGCCACGCCGAGCGTCAGGGTGGCGACGTCACCCTTGCGCGGGCCGACGGCGAACTTGCCGAACACGCGGATGCCGTTGGCCTGCATGGTCGGGACCAGCGCCATCAGGTAGCTGCCGAACTCCTCGACGCTGGTCTCGGACGGCAGGTTTTCGGCGACCATCCAGGCGTGCCCGCGGTTGAGCTTGTCGTCGTTGCCCACCGGCAGGCCGGCGAACCCGGGCGGCAGGTCGATTTCGAGAGGCATCAGTTCCACACCTCGTCTTCCGCCCGCTGGCGTCGGCGCTCCGGCGCGTTGTCGGCCTTTTCTCCGGCGTCGGCCGCGTTTTCCGCCGCCACGATCACCAACGGAGCAGGCCCGACGACGAGCGCCGAGCTGGTGGCCGCCAGCTGGCCCACGTCCTTCGGGACCCAGTAGTTGAGCAAGTCGCCGATCGGCCCCTCGAAGTCCACGCCGATCATCCGGGCGCCGACGTCGGCCTGGAGCTGGGCGCCGACGGCCCCGTAGCCGACGGCCTTCGCCACCGCCGCGCCTCCCGTCGGCAAGAAGCCGCCGATCAGCGAAGTCCCCGCCCCGATGCCGTCGAAGATCAACGTTTCGCCGGCGACATCGGCGCCGGCCAGCTTGGCCGCGCCGTGGCCGGCCAGCGCCGCCACCCCGAACGTGGTCGCCACCACACCGGCGACCTCCTTGAACGGATCGGGGAGGAACTCACCGGCCAGCCCCAGGGCGTTGCCGATGTCGCCGATCACGTCCGAAGTCTTGGCCAGCAGTTCCGCGTGGTCCTGGACGAAGTTGAACGCCTCGTCGACCCCGTCGGCGAGGGTGGCCGACAAGTCGGCAAGTGCCCCGCCGACGGCGTCGCCGAGCTTGTCGAGCACATCCGGCTCGTCGGGGGCCAGCTCCTTCGCCTGCCGCAGCTGCTCGGCGACTCGGGAGGCGGCGTCCGTGTGCTCCTGCTGGAGCTGCTTCGCCGCGTCTTGGACGTTCTGGCAGCCGTCGATGGCGGTCTGGAGCTGCCGGCCCGCGTTGTCCAGCAGACGCTGGGCGATCTGCAGGGACTGCTGGTCCGGGAACGTCCGGTTGGCCAGCGCGAGGTCCGGGTTCGCCCGCGCCTGCTCGGCCGCCCGGGCCGCGGCTTCCGCGCGGGCTTCCAGCTCGGCCGCGCGTTTCTGCAGGTCACCGAGGCTCTGCGCCCAGCCTTCGAGCGCGTCGGCGGCCTGGCTCATCGACTTGGCGGCATCATCGAGGTAGTCCGGCAACGGCCCGATGCGGCGGGCGAAGGCTTCGCTGGCTTCGCCCTGCCAGATGCCCTGCTTCCGGACGATCCGGCGAAGCGAATCATCGGCCGTGGTCAGGTCGCCGCCCACGGCGCGGTACTTGCCGGCCAGGTCGGTGATGCCGTCGAGGTCGCCGGGCGCCGGGTCGAAGCCCAGGGCCGGGAAGTCGCGGGCGCTCACCGGTCGAGGCCGTTGAGGAGGTCGGTGATGCCGCCGGTCGCGCCGCCGCCGACGGGCCCGTCGCCGGAGCTTCCGGCCCGCTCGTCGACGCCCGGCCCTGCGCGCTCGGGGCTCGCGGGTTCAGCCAGCCGATCGATGTCCGGCACCCCGCCGGTGTACCCGCCACCGACGGGCCCGTCGCCGAGGTCGGCGCCCGGATCGGTCCGCTCGGCCAAGCCGCCGATGCCCGGCACGCCACCGGTGTACCCACCACCCACCGGCCCCTCAGCCGCCTGCCCGACCGCGGGGTAGTGCCCCCGCGCGCCGCCCGGGCGCCCGCTGTCCGGGAGATCACCCAGCACCGCCGAGCCGAACTTCCCCAGCTCGCCGCCGAACTGGGCCTCGATCTGCTCGTACTTCTGCTTGGCCGCCTTCAGCCGCTCCGTCACCCCCGAAGCCGCCTCGCCCAACCGGCCGATGCCGAAGCCCCAGGCCTCCTCGAACTCGACGCCGGCCTTGCCCAGCTCCGCCGTGCCGAGCGAGCCGAACGCGCCGCCACCGCCGAGCTTCCTGTTCGCGTCGGCCATCCGGTCCGCCGCCGTGCCGAGGTCGTCGATGAGCTTGCCCAGCTCGTCGACCTTGACCGCATACCCGCGCCCGTTCACGCCACCCCTCCCCTTGTGGTCCCAGTCCACCGTAGGACGGCCGTCAACGCTCCGCGGTTTCGTCGTCACCCGAATGTGTCAACCATGCAAGAGGCCATCCCCGGGCAATGCGCCCGGGGATGGCCTCAACCGAACCGAAAACTACTTGCCGAAGACCTGCTCCAGCCAGTCGAGGAAGTCGTAGAACGCGTCCTCGAGCGGGTTGCCCGCGCCCGGCCGGAACCGGATCACCTGCGGGTCGTGGTCGCTGGCCTGGTCGGCGAACTCCGCGTTGATGTGGACGACGTCGTAGTCCACCCCGCGCGGCGCCCGCGACGCCAGGATGTGGTCCAGCACCTGCGACTGGCCCTCGAACACGTAGCTGTACCGCTCGGCTTCGGGCACCGAAGCGATCAGGTCCTTCAGCACGCCACCCGCGGTGAGCGTCTGGACCGCCGGCGAGAACGGGTAGTCGTTCAGGTCGCCCGCCACGACGATGTTCGCGTTGCGATCGGCCGCCAGCAGGGAATCGACGAACCCGCGCAGCACCGTCGCCTGCTTTGCGCGCTGCACCTCGGAACTGCGCGCCGGCGGCTGGAACCGCCCGTGCGTCGGCTGGTCGCCACCCTTGGAGTTGAAGTGGTTGGCGATGACGAACACCGTGCGGCCCTTGAAGACGAACTCGCCGGCCAGGGGCTTCCGGCTGGTCGTCCACGCCTCGTTCGCGGGGTCGACGCGGCCCGGCGACGCCGTCAGGTGCGCCTTGCCGTGCTCGCGCACCACGCCGACGGCCGTCGTCGACGTCCCACCCGGACGGTCCACAAAGGACACGCGGGCCGGGTTGAACAGGAACGCCACGCGGATGTTGCCGCCCGGCTGACCGCCGTCCTGGTCGTTCACCGGGTCGATTTCGCGCCACTGGTAGCGCGGGCCGCCCTTGGCCACGATCGCGTCGGTGAACTTCTGCAGCGTCTGGTCGGCGGCGACGGTGCCGTCGTCGGTCGCGCCCGTGTTGTCCTGGATCTCCTCCAGGTTCACGATGTCCGGCGTCGCCAGGTGCGTCACGACCGCCTCGCCGAGCCGGTCGTACTTCGCCTGCGGGTCGCCCGGCGCCAGGTTCTCGACGTTGTACGTCGCGACGGCGAGCTCGCCGGTCCGCTGCTTGCGCGTGGTCTCGCCCTGCAGGCCGTTGTCCTTTTCGGTCCCCAGCACGCTGGCGAACAGCGTGTAGCCACCGAAGTTGCTGTATTCGACCGGCCCGGACGTGGTGCCGGTCAGCACGTCACCGACGTTGAGCTTCGGGAACGGCCGCTCGGCGAACGGGATCAGCGACGAAACCTTCATGACCCCGCTGTTGAGCTGGTCGTACCCGAGGTACACGCTGCCGCCGCGGACCGACTTGTGCTGGTCCGGCTTCGACGTCACGTACAGCTCGTTGAACGAGTTCGACGGGCCGACGACGCGGGCGTCGGTGACGCTGACGATCTCGCTCTCGTGCGCCTCCCAGAAGTCCAGCGCGTACTTCGACGGCTCCAGGGTGAGCGGCTCGATGTTGCCGCCGGGCGACGGCGCGTAGGCCGTCGGCACGGTGTCCGGGTTCAGCACGGTCGGCGCCGGGAGGGCGTTGCCGTGCGAGTCGACCGTCCACTGTGCACTGCTCAGCTCGGTCAGCGACTGGTAGTTCGACGTCGCGGGCGCGTCCGGGTAGAACTCGCGCACGGTGCCGGTCGCGGTCACCGCGTCGCCGACCGCGACGGCCGGGCTCGTCGAGCCGGTGAAGACGAACAGGCCCTCGCTGGTGCGCGGGTCGGTGTCCGGATTGGGGTCGGTGACCCAGAACCCCCGCGACGAGCCGAACGTCCGGGTCGCGGTGACAACGCCGGTGACGCCGGAGACCTTCTTGTCCTTGAAGGGCGAAATCCGCGTGGTGCCCTGGATGTCGTGGATCTTCGCCGGGGTCGGCGCCGGCCCGGTGTCCCCACCGGTCGACTCGCCCGCGGTGTTGGTCGGGCTCGGCGCGCCGACGGTGAAGTCGGCGGCGTTGTCGTCGGTGTCGGCCAGGGCCGCGGCGCGCGCGACGGACGTCGTGTTCGACGGCGCCGCGGTCGGGTTGCCCTCGCGCACGGTCGCCGTGCCGAACCCGACGAGGTCCTTGATCCGCGCGTCGGCGGCGCAGTCGGCCGCGGTCTTGCAGGTCAGCGCGGTGGTGCCGGCGACGAGGGCGATCGTGCCGGCGGTGGCCGACATCGCGATCGCGCCGGTCGCGTCCGGCGTGGGCAGCTCGACGGTGCCGCCGGAGCCCTTGCCTTCGGCCACGAGGTAGCGCCCGCCCGCCGCGACGCTGCCGGCCAGCGGCGTCACCTGCCAGGTGCTCGACGGGCTCGCCGAACCGGGCAGGTACTGGACGCTGAAGCCGGCCAGGCTCGCGGCGGCCGCGCCGCGATTGGCGAGCTCGACGAAGTCGCTGGTGAGCGTCGCGCCGGAGTTGCCACCACCGCCGTAGACCTCGGCGATGACCGCGTCGGCGCTCGGTGTGGCGAGCGCGGCCGGTGCGGCCACGCCGCCGAGCACCAGGCCCGACGCGACGGCCACCGTGAAGGCAGCCTTGGATCTGTGGGTCTTGGTCACCCTGAGTCCCCTTTGTGCTTGAACAGTCGTGGCATAGTCCCCCGAACAAGTGAGGAGGAGGAAGACAACGGTGCAACGATTCGTAACAACTACTTTCGTCGTCACTCACTCGGCAGAGCAGGTTTCGTGATCACGCTCGTCCTCGGCGGAGACGTCACCGTCCACGCCCGCACCACCCCCGCGGCCGCGCTCGGCCGGCTGAACCCGCTGCTCGAAGGGGCCGACCTCCGGTTCGTGAACGTCGAAGGACCGGTCGACGCGGTGACGGCCGAAGCGCTGAAGTCGACCGGCATCGACGTCGTCTCGGTCGCCAACGACGCCCCGCACCCGCCGGCCGCCGCGCTGGCGAGCCTCGGCGTGCTCGACCAGGCCGGGATCGCCCACTGCGGCGCGGGCGCGAACCTCGACAGCGCCCACGCACCCGCGGTGCTCGAACGATCCGGCGAAAAGGTCGCTTTCCTCGCCTACACCGCGCTCCGCTCACCCGGCCAAGTCGCCCAGCCCGGCTCACCGGGTGTCGCGCAAGCGTTTGCGACCACGGCCTACCAGCCTGATCCGCGGGTCGCGGAGATTCCGGGCCGTCCACCGGTCGTCCGCACGGCGCCCGTCCCCGAACACCTGGAACGGCTCGTCGCCGACGTGCGGAAAGCGAACGCCGCCCACGACCACGTCGTCGTCTCGATGCACTGGGGCCTGCCGGGGCCCGAACCGGCCGAGTACCAGGTCGCGTACGGGCGCGCGGCGATCGACGCCGGCGCCGACCTGGTCGCCGGGCACGGCTCGCACACCATCCAGGCCGTCGAGGTGTACCGCGGCCGGCCGATCCTCTACGGCCTCGGCAACCTCGCCGCCGACTGGCCGGACGGCCTCCTGGCCGGGTGCATGTTCGGCGCCGAACCACGGCTCGAGCTCATCCCGGTGCGCCGGACCGCGGACAACGCGTGCGAGCCGCTCGCCGGGGACGAAGCGGACAAGGTGCTGCGGTACGTCGCGGAGGTCTCGGCGCTGCGCTCCACGAAGGTGACCGTCCAGGGCGGAATCGCCTCGGTACCTGTTGGTGCGTAACGGATTGCGCGCGTTCTGTGACAACCGGCCCCGGGCGTGTCACCCATCCGGCGCATCTGCCTTAAATGAAGGTCAAGGGCCGGAACAACCGGCGTGAAGCGGCGGTACGGTCTGCGTGAGCCGCCGGAAAAGTGGCACAGACCACTCCCCGACAGCTCTCGGTTGGCACGACACGGGGGGAGGGAGAACGATCATGTGGGGGCTGATTGTTCTCAGTTGCGTGTTCGTGCTGGTGCTGGGGATAGCCGCGGTCGTGGACCTTCGGGACCACGACCGCGGCGAACACCGGGTCTAGCGCACCGCCTGCCTCCCCTTGTACCGGTCGAGGAGCGTGCGCGCGCCGGCCAGCGCGACCCGCCCGGCGCCCTTCGCGCTCGCGGCCAGCACCGTCGTCCAGTCGAAGTAGTCGCGCCAGAGCACGATCCGGCCGCCTTCGACCTCGAACGTGCCGCACACCCAGAACTCCGCTTCCCACGCGCCGCGGCGCAGCACGTCGGTGCGTTCGGTGAGCACGACGTTGCCGTCCGAGGCGATGTGGTGCGTCCGCGCTTCGAACCCGGAACCGAAGCGGGCCATCAGACGCAGCTGCTTCTCGACCGCGGCGACGCCGCGAGCGGGCGGCAACGGCACGTTCTGGTACACGATGTCGCTCGCCGCGAACGTCAGCGCGCGGTCGATGTCGAGGTCTTCGAGCGCTTTCAGGAAACCGGTCACCACTGCCTGGGGTTCATCGGTCATGCCCCCAGGCTAAGGCTCAGTACGGCCGGTCGCCCGCGATGGCGACGCGCTCGGCGATCCGGACGTGCGGGTGGTAGTCGTTGACCGCGTAGTGCTGCGTGGCGCGGTTGTCCCAGAACGCGACCGAGTTCGGCCGCCAGCTGAACCGGACCTGGAATTCGGGCGTGTGAGCCTGCAGGAACAGGTACCGCAGCAGCCGGTCGCTCTCGGTCCGGTCCAGGCCGGCGATGTGCGTCGTGAACGCCTGGTTGACGAACAGGGTGCGCCGCCCGGTCTCCGGGTGCGTCCGGACCACCGGGTGTTCCACCGGCGGGAAGCGGTCCTGCCACTGCGCCAGGAGCGCGGGATCGGAGAACCGGTCGAAGCCGGGGAGGTAGTCGTGCACCGCGGTGAGCCCGTCGATGCGGGCGCGGACGTCTTCGGGCAGGTTGTCGTAGGCCGCGGCCATGTCGGCCCACATCGTGTCGCCGCCGACCGGTGGCACCTCGATCAGCCGCAGCACCGAGCCGAGCGCCGGGGCGGGCCGCCAGGTGACGTCGGTGTGCCAGATGTTCTCGTAGCCGGGCATGGCCGCCGTGCGCTCGAAGCGCGTCACGGCGTCGTCGTCACCCCGCGGGATGAACGGGTTGGTCTCCAGCTCGCCCCAGTTCGCGGCGAACGCACGCTGCTGCGCCGAGGTGATCCGCTGGTCGCGGAAGAAGAGCACCTTCCACTCGAGCAGGGCGTGGTTGAGCTCTTCGCGCAGGTCAGCGCCCACCGGCGCGCCGAGGTCGACGCCGTCCACCTCGGCGCCGATCAGCCGGCCGAGCGGGCGGAGGGTGAACAGCTCGTACGGCTTTCGCTGCGGTTCCCGGAGGATCCGGGGGCCTTCGACGATGCCATCCGCGGGCGTGACGGCCCCGCGCAGCTGAATCCGGGCAGGAAGATCTACGGACATGGTTGTGCTCCAAGGGTTTTCGGAGAAATCGGACGCCGGGTTCGCGTCAGGCAGGCGGCGAACCCAGGCGGCCGCGGCGCAGCAGGAGCTCCACGACGCCCTCCCCGATCGACCGCGCGAAAGCCCGGATCAGCGTGGTTCCCGAGGTGGCGGACATGCGTTCATGGTCGCTTTCTTCCCGGCTCGCGGTCAAGACGTCCACTTGGTGGAACGCTGTACAACGCCGCAGGTCACCGCGATGCGAGCGGTTCGGGAGCATGAGGCAAGATCTTCCCCGATCGGGTGAGCGCCCTTGATGACGGAGGTCCCCATGCCGGAAGGCAGAGGCTCGCGGATCGGTGATACCCCGGGGCTTCGCCCTGGGCCCGGGGGATTTGCCGCCCGGACTCATCCGCAGAAGCCGGACCGGCTGCGTGCCGCCGCCGACCTGCTCGACCAGGCCGCGGCCGCCGACGACAAGGCGGCGGGGCGGTTCGCCGAAGCCCGCGTCGATTCGACGCCGTTCGGCATCTCGCCGCAGGCTCGTGAGCTGGCCGCGCGCTGGGCCACGGCGCTGGCGGCGCGTGAGGCGGATGCGCGTGTTCTCGGCGACGCGACGTCGGACCTGGCGGGCCGGCTGCGCATGGCCGCGGTGAGCACCCGGAGCACCGGGTTCCGGGGGCGGTTAGCGGTGGCGCCGTGACCGCTGAGGTTTTCGAACACCCGGCCCTGGCGTCGGCGGCTTCGCAGCTGTCCGCGTTGCGCGCGGCGGCCGGCCGGCTCGGCGTCGCGGACCCGGTGGCGGCACTGCGGCACCTCGACTGCGCACCGGCGTCGATCCGCACGTCCGCCTCGGCGATCGACACCGGCGCGCTGGGGGTGACCTCGGCGCAAGCGGAGTTCCGCGCCGGCGTCGAGCACGCCGAAAACGGCGGCAGCACCGAGACTTTCGGCGCGTGGGCGGACACAGTGGACGGTCAGTACGCGGCGGCGGCGCGAGCGGCCGCTTCGACGGCGGCCTTGGGCGTCCGCATCGCCGACCGGCTGGACGAGCTGGCGGTGGCGGCGTCCGCGGAGGTGTGCGCGCTCGCTTCCGCCGCAGCGGACTCCGTATCGGCGGTCCTGGACGGCGACCGCTCGGCCGAGGTGGTGAGCGAGGTCGGCGCCACGTGCACGGCGGTGATCCGGGCCGTGCAAGAGAAAATCGCGGCGCTGACCGCACTGGCGGCCGAGCTGGAGCCGTTGACCGCCCCGGCCGTCGAACTCAGCTGAAGTGCTCGCGGGCCCACTCCCCGAAGGGCCGCGCGGGATGCCCGGTGACGCGGGCGACGTCCAGCGAGACGGGTTCCGGGTCTTCGACGAGTGATGCCCAGTAGTCCACCGCGCTCGCCGCGAATTCCGCACCCAAGTGGACACTCAGCTGTGCTTTCGCCTCTTCCGGCGGCTGTTCTTCCCACATGACAGGCTTTCCGAGCGCCTCCCCGATGAGCCGGACCTGTTCGGCCTGCGCGACGGATTCCGGGCCGGTGACAAGATAAATCTGCTTCGCGTGGTCCTCCGTCAGCGCCTTGACGGCCATGTCGGCGACGTCGCGTTCGTGGACGACCGACCGTTTCGCCTGCCCGTAAGCCGCCCGCACCACCCCCGCCTCGACCTGCGGCGCCCAGGCGAGCGCATTGGTGGCCAGCCCGGTGACGCGGAGGAAGGTCCAGTCATCGGTGACCTTCCTGACGGCGGCTTCGACGTCGCTCCACACGCCCCCGTCTTCGGCGGACATGGCGGAGAGGTAGACGATTTTCTTGCCCCTGAAGGGTTCCACGGCCTGCTCGATCCCGCCGGCGGAGAAGAAGGGCCAGAGGAGGTAGACGGCATCGACCCCGGCGGCGGCTTCGGCGGGAGCGGAGATGTCGCCCCGGACGACGTCGACGCCCTCGGGCGCCTTGAGGGGATCCCGGACGTGGACTCGGGTATCGACGCCCGCGGCTCGCAGCCCGGCGACGACGTGGCGTCCGGTGTGGCCGGTGGCCCCGGTGACGAGAACCTGCATGGTGCGCTCCTGGTGATCAGCTGGTGCCAACCACGGTCACACTTCAAGAGCCCTTCAGGTCAAGCCCGGCCGCGTACCTGAGTGTCTTTCAAACGGGCCCCCCGGTGACCACGACCGGGGGTCCGGGGGCGGAGCCCGCCGGGCGGGGTCTGGGGGTTGCACCCCCAGAAACACGGCGAGCGAGGCACGTCGACGCTTTCCGTCGACATACCTCGCCCACGCGCGAGCGGTGGCGGTGGGATTTGAACCCACGGACGGGGATTAGCCGTCACACGATTTCGAGTCGTGCTCCTTCGGCCGCTCGGACACGCCACCGCGAAGAACGATACCCGAGGGCCGAACCAGGTCTCACCTGGGGTCGACCGGCCGGCTGCCGCGCAGCCTGACCTGCGCCGAGCGCGCCACGCGGCGAGCTCGGCGGCCGACGTCCGCCGCCGTTGAGCGCAGCTGGGCCGAGCGTCGCTGGGCTCGGCCCGAGGTCTCCAGACGGCGGTTGCCGGTCACTTCGCCGGCCTTCTCGCGAGCGCTGCCCACTGCCTGCTGGATCCGGTGCTTCATCGTCATACCGGAGGAGTACCCAAAAACTCAGCGACGCATCGCGAAGTACGTCTCCAAGAGCCCGGCGCACTCGTCAAGCAGGACGCCGCCGTGGACTTCCGGGCGGTGGTTGAGCCGGCGGTCGCGGACGACGTCCCACAACGACCCCACCGCGCCCGTCTTGGGCTCCCACGCGCCGAACACCAGCCGGGCGATGCGCGCCAGCACCAGCGCGCCCGCGCACATCGTGCACGGCTCCAGCGTCACCGCCAGCGTGCAGCCCTCGAGCCGCCAGCCGTCGCCCACCACCTGGGCCGCCGCGCGCAGGGCGAGGATCTCCGCGTGCGCCGTGGGGTCGCCCAGCTCGATGCGCGCGTTGCGGGCCGCGGCCAGCGGGACGCCGTCGGGGCCGAACACGACCGCCCCGATCGGCACGTCCGCGCCGGGGGCTCGCGCCGCTTCCAGCGCGGCCTCCACGGCCTCGGTGTCGGACGGGCGTCTCAGAGCTCGTCCAGGAGCTTGGCGAACTCGCTGCCGAACCCGCAGCGCTGCGCGACCATCTGCAGCTGCTCGTCCGGGTAGAGGTCGACCTCGCCGACGATGACCTCCAGCTCCGGCCCGGGCAGCCCGAGATCGGCGAGGATCTCCAGGTCGCCCTCGGGCCAGACGGAGTCGTCCTCCTCGTCCGGCGGGTCGACGCGCAGGACGTCGAGGACGTCCGCCGCGATGTCGTAGTCCAGCGCCGCCGCCGCGTCCGAGAGCAGCAAGGCCGGTCCCCGCGGGCTCGGCCGGACGATCACGAAGAACTCGTCGTCGACCGCCAGCAGCCCGAAGCTCGCGCCGGTGGAACGTAGTTTGCCCAGTTCAGTGATCGCTGCGTCCAGCTCGGTCAACGCCCCCGGGTCGAGCGCACTGCACCGCCACCGACCGTCTTCCCGGACCACAGCCACCGCGAAGCCCGTGACCGGCTCTTCCACCGCCATGCGCACACCGTATTCCGCCGGTCGATCCGGCGCACGCACGGTGCGCCCGAAGCGCCGCATGCGGCACTATCGGGACCATGACCGGCCCCACTGACCTGCCCACCTTGCCCGGCACGCCGTTCGCCGGGCTCCTCGACGACGCGCGGGCGCTGCAGGACCGCACGGTCGCCCTCCGCCGGGCCGTGCACCGCCACCCGGAACAGGGCCTCCACCTGCCGCGCACCCAGGCGGCGATCCGGGAGGCCCTCGACGGCCTGCCGCTCGAGATCACCGAAGGCAAGGCCACGACGTCGCTGACGGCCGTCCTGCGCGGCGCGCGGCCCGGTCCGGCGGTGCTGCTGCGCGGCGACATGGACGCGCTGCCGCTGACCGAGGAGACCGGGCTCGACTTCGCGTCGGAGGACCCGGAGTCGATGCACGCGTGCGGGCACGACACGCACGTCGCGATGCTGGCTTCGGCGGCGCGGCTGCTCGCGGAGCGCCGGGAGCAGCTGGCCGGGTCGGTCGTGTTCATGTTCCAGCCGGGTGAGGAAGGTCACCACGGCGCCCGGTTCATGATCCACGAGGGGGTGCTCGACGCGGCCGGCACTCGGGTCGGGCGCGCGTTCGGCGTGCACATCCTCGCCAACGCGCCCAGCGGCCTCCTGCAGCTGCGGCCCGGCCCGCTGATGGCGTCGGCGGACTCGTTCCACGTGCGCGTCACGGGCAAGGGCGGCCACGGCTCCGCGCCGCAGCACACGATCGACCCGGTGCCGGCCGCGGCGGCGATGGTCGGGGCGCTGCACACGATGATCACGCGCCGGGTGGGCGTGTTCGACCCCGCGGTGCTCTCGGTGACCCGGATCCAGGCCGGCACGACGACGAACATCATCCCCGAGACGGCCGAGCTCGAAGGCACGATCCGCACGCTGTCCGAGCAGACGCGCGCGCTGGTCCGCGCCGAGGTGCCCAAGGTGTGCGAGCAGGTCGGCGCGGCCTACGGCTGCCGCGTGCTCGCCGACGTCGAACCGGGCTACCCGGTGACGGTGAACGACGACCGGATCGCGGCCGAGGTGCTGCGGCTCGGCGCGGCCCTGCTGGGTCCGGGCAACGTAGAGCTGCTCGCCGACCCGCTGATGGGCGCCGAGGACTTCTCCTACGTCCTGCAGCGCGTCCCCGGCGCGTACGCGTTCCTCGGCGCGTGCCCGCCCGGCGTCGACCCCGCCGAAGCGGCGGCGAACCACTCCAACCGCGTGCTCTTCGACGAGGACGCGATGCCCAACGGCGTCGCGATGCTCGCCGCCTTCGCGCTGGACGCCCTGCGCTAAGGCCCGGTCCGCGACGGGCGGCCGTCTTCCAGGTGACCGGCGAACCGGCGGCGCCACCCCGGCGTCTCGAACGTGACGTCGTACCAGCCGTTGCGGGCCGGCACCGGGAAGTCGTGCGAGCCGCCCGGCGGGAGGGTGACGTCGTTCAGCGTGACCGGTGCCGGTCCGCCGTTGGTCACCGTGACCCGCAGTGCGGGCGCGGGCGTGAACGTGACGGCCGCATCGAGCCCCAGGCCACCCGAAGCCTCGACGAGGAAGCCGTTCGGGCCGTGGACGGCGACGTCGTACGTCCCGCCGTGCGCGATTTCGCCCGCCATCGAGGCGCCGGGCCCGACGTCGAAGCGTTGCGACGTCCCGCCCGCGTGGTAGGCGTACGCGGCCAGCTGCAGCGCCTGCGTCCCGTGGTTGGCCAGGTGGAGCCGCAGGACGGCCGCCTCGGCCGTGACCCAGGCGACCGGCTGGTAGGGCAGCGGGCGGGCCTTCGCCGTGCCGGGGTCCTGCACCAGCGCGCCCGGCCCCAGCCCGGGCTTCGGCAGCCGGGCCTGCGTCCGGTCGGCTTCGGCGCGCAACGCGTTCGCGTCGGGCAGCAGCGGGATGGTCGTGTCGGGCGCGCGGAAGTCGAAACAGCTGGTCAGGTCGCCGCAGATGGCCCGGCGCCAGGCCGAGATGTTCGGCTCGCGCACGCCGGTCCACGTCTCCAGGAACCGCAGCACCGACGTGTGGTCGAACACCTGCGAGTTCACCCAGCCGCCGCGGCTCCACGGCGAAACGACGGTCATCGGCACGCGCGGGCCCAGCCCGATCGGGACGGGCGGCCCGGACGGCTCGCCCTTCTCCGGCCGGTTGCCCGGCAGGTATTCGCCCGGGGTGCCGGGCGGCGGCGTCGGCGGGACGACGTGGTCGAAGAAGCCGTCGTTTTCGTCGTAGTTGATGAAGACGACGGTCGATTCCCACAGCTCCGGCTTGTCCCACAACGCTTTCAGCAGGCGCTGGAGGTACGCGGCGCCGTCGACCGGCCGCGCCGCCGGGTGCTCGCAGTAGCCGTACGGGGCCACGACCCACGAGACCGCGGGCAGCGTGCCGGCCGCGCAGTCGGCGATGAACTCGGCCAGCACGTGGTCGAGGTCCTTCCCCTTCCCCGAGTCGGGCGCGAGCTGCTTGCGCAGGTTCGCGCGTTCGGCCAGCCGGCGTTTCGCCGGGTCCATCGAGTACAGCGCGTCGTGGAAGTTCTGGAACAGCCAGAGCGGGTTGTCGCCGTAGTCGCCGACGAAGTGCTCGGGGACGCCGCGCTCCTCGTCGTTCGCGTAGATCCGCCAGGAGACGCCCGCGGCCTCGAGCCGTTCGGGGTAGGTCGTCCAGCGGAAGGACGGTTCGTAGTCCGGCGCGTTGTGCGTCGCCGGGCCGCCGGCGAGGCCGTCCGGGTCGATCGTGCCGGTCCAGTGGTACAGCCGGTTCGGGTGCGTCGGGCCCTGGATCGAGCAGAAGTAGTTGTCGCAGAGGGTGAACGCGCTCGCCAGCGCGTGCTGGAACGGGAGGTCTTCGCGCGTGAAGTACCCCATCGTCATGGGGCTCTTCGCCGCAGTCCAGCGGTCGTACGCGCCGCCGTTCCACGCGCGGTGCGTGCTGTTCCAGTCGTGCGGCAGCTCGTGGAGGTCCTGGCCGTCCACAACGGACGTGTCGAGGTGGAACGGCAGCACCGGGGCGCCTTTGTCGCCGCGCTGGCGGAAGACGTCGCGCAGGGCCGCGCGATCGCCGAAGCCGCGTACGCCGGCCATGGTGCCGTAGTAGTGGTCGAACGACCGGTTCTCCTGCATCAGCACGACGACGTGGCGGACGTCGTCGATCTTGCCCGTCCGAGGCACGGGAGCGCAGGCCACCGGCAGCGCGCCGGCGACGGTGGCCGCGGCCGCACCGCCGAGCACCGTGCGACGACGGATCCGCCCCATGCCCACCTCCTCGTCCCCCGGCCGCGGCTCGGCCGGAGGGGTACGTTCGCCACCGAGAGAGGTGAAGCCATGCTCAACTCAGCGGATTTGGTCGCCTTCGCACCGTCGGCCGACCTCGAGCGCTCGCGCGCCTTCTACACGGATGTCGCCGGGCTCGAGTTCATCGAGCAGTCCCCCTTCGCGTGCGTGTTCCGCAGCGGCGCGACCATGCTGCGCGTCACCGCCGTCGCCGAGTTCACGCCACAGCCGTTCACGGTGCTCGGCTGGGCGGTCGACGACATCCGGGCCGCGGTGGCCGAGCTGCGTGGCCGTGGCGTGGAGTTCCTCACCTTCGACACGCTGCCACAGGACACCGACAAAATCTGGACCACGCCGGGCGGCCGGATCGCCTGGTTCCGCGATCCGGACGGCAACGTGCTGTCCCTGACCGAGTTCACTGGCAATTAAACAACACTGTTGATTTAATACGTCCATGACCGAAGCCGACCGCCTCGCCCAGCTCGCCGAGCAGGAGGAACGCCTCCAGTTCACGAAGTTCGACAACGAGACCGCCCTCGCCCTCGGTCAGCAGCTGCTCACCGCCGCCCGGGACCGCGGGCTGCCGGTGACGATCTCGATCCGGCGCAACGGCCAGCGGCTCTTCCACGCCGCGCTGCCCGGCACCTCGGCCGACAACGACGCCTGGATCGACCGGAAGAGCCGCGTCGTCGACCGCTACGGGCACAGCTCCTTCTTCATCGGGACGCAGTTCCGCGCGAAGGGGGGCTCGTTCGAGGAGCACTCCCGCCTCGACCTGGACCTCTACGCGGCCCACGGCGGTGTGTTCCCGGTGCTGGTGCGCGGGGTCGGGCCGGTCGGCACGGTCGGCGTGTCCGGGCTCCCGCAGGCCGACGACCACGCGTTCGTCGTCGAGCAGCTGGAGCTGTTCCTGAACTCCTGAATCTCTTCCGGCCGGGTTGTCGAATCGGCACGACCGCCGTTCGACGGGTCAGTGCAGCCCGACCCGAAGGAGAAACCATGGGCAACCTCACGGTGACGACGTTCCTGACCCTCGACGGCGTCTACCAGGCACCCGGGGGCCAGGACGAGGACACTTCCGGTGGCTTCGACCTCGGCGGCTGGGTGACGCCGTTCTACGAAGAGGACATGGGCCGGCTCGTCGCGGAGTGGTTCTCCCGCGCTGACGCGTTCCTGCTCGGACGGCGGACGTACGACATCTTCGCCGCGTACTGGCCGAAGGTCACCGACCCCGCCGACCCGGTCGCGTCCCGGCTCAACACCCTGCCGAAGTACGTGGCGTCGCGGACGCTGACGGACCCGTCCTGGTCCGGCACGTCCGTCGTGGACGGCGACGTCGTCGAGTTCGTCCGTGACCTCAAGACGCGGACGGACGGCGAGCTCCAGGTGCACGGGAGCGGCGCCCTGCTGCAGACGTTGATCGCGCACGACCTGGTGGACGAATACCGGCTGTGGCTGTACCCGGTCGTGCTGGGCAAGGGACGCCGGCTCTTCCCGGACGGCGTCGTGCCGAAGGCGTTCGAGCACGTCGAGACCCGGCACACCGCCGGGGGCGTGAACGTGCTCGTGCTGCGGCCCGCCGGGAAACCGCGGTTCGACACGTTCCAGCTTCCGGAGGGGTAAACGGCTTGGCGGCGGTTGCTACCGTCGATCCCATGAAGCGCGCAGCACGGACGACGACGCCGGAGAGTGTCCCGGCGCGCTGAACGACGTTTCCAGCCCGGGGCGGGTGCCCCGGGCTTCGTCTTGTGGTCTTCCGCCTCGCTGTCCACGAGGGAGTCCACCATGCCCGACCACCGCAAGCTCGGCCGCGAACTCGGCCTGTTCGGCACCGACCCGCTGATCGGCGCCGGCCTGCCCTACTGGCTGCCCGACGGCGCGATCGTCCGCCACAGCCTGGAGGAGTACGTCCGCAACCTCGAACGGCGCGCGGGCTACCAGCACGTCCATTCGCCGGTGCTGGGCAAACGCGAGCTGTACGAGATTTCCGGGCACTGGTCGCACTACCGCGACGAGATGTACCCGCCCATGGACGTCGGCGGCGAGCAGCTCGTGCTCCGGCCGAGCCTGTGCCCGCACCACGCGCTGATCTACCGCTCGCGTGGCCGCAGCTACCGCGAGCTGCCGCTGCGGATGGCCGAAATCGGCGGGATGTACCGCAGTGAACTGTCCGGTGTGCTCGGCGGCCTGAGCCGGGTGCGCGCGATCCAGCTCAACGACGCGCACGTCTTCTGCACCCTCGACCAGGTCGAAGCCGAGGCAGCGGCCGCACTGGCCCTGATCCGGCGGGCTTACGACGCCCTCGGCATCAGCCCGGCGCGCTACCGGCTTTCCCTGCCCGGTCCCGGCGGGAAGTACGTGCCCGGCAACTGGGCCGGCGCCGTGGAAATCCTGCGTTCGGTCCTCGACGACCTCCCGTACGACGCGGCCGAGGGCGAAGCGGCGTTCTACGGACCGAAGATCGACGTCCAGATCGCCGACGGCGCGGGCCGCGAATCGACCCTGTCCACCGTCCAGGTCGACTTCCACCAGCCCGCGCGGTTCGGCCTCGAGTACGTCGGCGCGGACGGGGCGAAGCACCGGCCGGTCATGGTGCACCGGAGCATCATCGGCAGCGTCGAGCGCGCGGTGGCCCAGCTGATCGAGGTCCACGGCGGCGCGTTCCCGGCGTGGCTGGCGCCCGTGCAGCTCCGGCTGCTGCCGGTGTCCGCGGTCGAAGTGCCGTACGCACGCGAAGTCCTGGAGCGGTGCGGCGACGTGCGGGCGGAGATCGCGTCGGAAGGCAGCCTCGGCGCGCGGATCCGGGACGGGCGGCTGGTGCCGTACCAGGCCGTGATCGGCCCGGCGGAGGTCGCCGCGGGGCAGCTTTCCGTGCGGCTGCGTGATGGACGCCGGCTCGACGCCGCTGGTGCGGAGGAGATGCTTGCGCGGATCGGGGCGGAGGTCAGGAGGCCGTAGCGGAGGTCTGCCAGGCGAACGGACGCATCGGGTCGGGCGCCACAGCCGCAGTCAGCCAAGCGAGCGGCGGCGGGGCGAGTCGGGGAGCCCAGAACCACGGTCAGCCAAGCCAGCGGGGCGCCCGGCCTCAGGCGGGCGTCAGGAGGCCACCGCCGCGGTCAGCCAGGCGAGCACCGGCGTCAGGCTCTCCGGCGCGGCCCAGCCGTTGATCACCGCGAGCAGCTCCAAATACCGCTCGCGGCGGGGATCGTGGACGACGCCGAGCCAGTTCCGCAGCTCAGCGGGGTCGCGGCCGAGGCCGTCGACGATCGCCGCCGCCTGCGGTGATCCCGGGTCGATCCCGGCCACCAAGGCCGGCGTGACCGCGTCGCGCACCGCGTCGGCCAGGTCGCGGCGCAGGCCGCCTTCGTGCTGGTCGGCGAGCCGGCGCACGGCAGCGCGGAAGTCGGCGTCCCGGGTCAGCCCGGCCAGTTCGATCCAGGCGTCGAGCTGGCCGGGACTCGGGTCCTCGGGGAGTTCCGGGGTCAGCGTGCGGGCGATCCCGGCGAGCTCGGGGCGGTCGCCCAGCGCTTCGGCGAGGAAGTCGGCGACACACTCCATTTCGGACAGTCGGGCCAGTTCGTGCACGAGTCTCGTCTCCTCGGTGGTCGAGCCGCGGGCGGCGACGGCCGTCCACACCGCCTGCCGCAGGCGCAGCACGCGGATCTCCGTTTCCAGGGCCTCGGCGTGCCTCGCCGCGACGTCGGCGACGATCGCTTCCCCGTCGACGATCCGGCGGATCACGGCGAGGCCGAGTCCGAGCTCGCGCAAGGTGCGGACGAGGTCGAGCCGGGCGAGCGCGGCGTCGTCGTACCGCCGGTGACCTGCGGTGTTGCGGCCGGACGGCGGCACGAGGCCGTGGTCGGAATAGAAGCGGACGGCCTTGATCGTCAGCCCGGTCCGGCGGGCCAGGTCGCCGATCGAATAGCGCATGCCCGTCAGCCTGACACCTCCCCTCGGGGGAGGCGCAAGAATCAGATTCGCCCGATCGTGTCGATCAGGTGTTCGACTTTTCGCGGTAAAGTCGAACGCACGAGATCAAGTTTCCTCCCGGATCCGGGTCACCAGCTGGGTCGGGTTCACGAACCGCAACGCGACGAGAAGGAGCACGAGCATGGAAGCGGTGTAGATGGTCGCCATGGCGTCGACGGACTGGTTGGCGCGGATGCCCGCGGCGAACACGGAGTTGTAGAGCGCCACCACGAGGGTCGTCGAGTCCGGGCCGGCAGTGAGGAACGTCAGCTCGAACATGCCGACCGTGCGCACGAGCACGAGGATCGACGCGGCCAGGATGCCGGGCAGCAGCAGCGGGCCGAGGATGCGGGTGAACACCGAGACCGTCCGCGCGCCGGACATGCGGGCCGCGGCCTCGATCTTCGGATCGATCTGCTCGATGAACGGCGTCATCGTCAGCACGACGAACGGCACCGAGGGCACCAGGTTGGCCAGGATGACGCCGGTGATCGTGCCGGCCAGGTGGAATTTGTAGAGCACGGTGGCCAGCGGGATGCCGTAGGTGATGGGAGGGATCAGGATCGGCAGCACGAACAGCAGCATCACCAGGCGCTTGCCGGGGAACGAGCGGCGGGCCAGCGCGTAGGCGGCCGGAACGCCGACGGCCACCGACACGGCGATCACCACGAGCGCGACGATCGCCGTGGTGAGGAGGACGTCCGAGAGGCCGAACTCGCGCCAGGCGTCGGCGTACCAGTGGGTGGTGAAGCCGTCCGGGAGCCAGGTGCCGAACCACTGCGTGCCGAACGAGTCGACGACCACCGAGAGCACCACGCCCGCGAGGTTGACGAAGAAGAACACGACGACGGCCCAGACGACCCAACGTCCGGGACGCGCGACCCAGCCGGTCATCCCTTGCCTCCGGTCGCTCCGCGGTACAGCGTGCCGCGCCACGCCATGACCAGGCCGATCACGATCAGCATGACCACCGCCATGAGCATCGCGACGGCGGAGCCCATCGAGTAGTCGTACTCCTCGAACGCGGCGTGGTAGGCGGCGATCGAGATGACCCGGGTTTCGTTCGCGGGGTCGCCGACGAGTTGCGCGCTCGGGAAGACCGAGAACGCCATGACGAACGAAAGGCAGAAGGTGATCGCCAGGCCGGGAGCCAGCAGGGGCAGCGTGATGCGCCGGAAGCGCTGGACGCCGTTCGCGCCGAGCGTCGCGGCCGCTTTCTCCAGGGAGGGGTCGATGCCCGAGAGGTAGGACAACGTCAGCAGGAAGGAGAACGGGAAGCCGGTGATCACCAGCGACAGCAGCACGCCGGTGTAGTTGTGGATCAGCGGGAGCGGCTGGTCGGTGACGCCGAGGACGGTGAGCACCTTGTTCAGCCAGCCCGCCGGCCCGCCGTACATGATCAGGCCCTGCGCGGTGAGCACCGTGCCGAGCGTGATCGGCACGACCAGGATCGTCGTCAGGAGACGCTTGCCGCGGACGCGGCCGCGCATCACGTAGGCGATCGGGATGCTGGCGAGGACGTTGATGAAGGTCGCCGGGAGGGCGATGCCGAGCGTCGTCCAGATGGTGTTGCGCAGATAGGGGTCGCCGAAGAACCGCGCGTAGTTCGCGAAGACGCCGCCCTTGCGCGGCGCGAAGGACAGTTGGAGGCCGTAGAGGAAGGGGTACAGGAACAAACAAGCAGTCACCAGCAGGCCGGGCACCAGGAGCAGCAGGGTGCGGTCGATGCCGCGTTCGGCCAGGCGGTGCCGCAACGCGGGGCGAGCGGTCGCCACGGCGGTCATGACCCGACCTCCGCGACCCGAGCGGTCGCTACGGCGGTCGCGACCCGGGTGGCACCGATGGTCGCCGCGGTCACGGCGCGAACACCAGGACCCGCTCGGCGGGAACGCCGATCTTGACGGTGTCCCCGGGCGCGAGGCGCTTGTCCGTCCGGAAGTAGACCGGCACTCCGGTCTCCAGCCGGGCCGAGACCGACAACTCGCGGCCGTGGTACTCGACGATCTCGACCGTCACGTCGAGGGCGTTCTCCGTGCCGTCGCCGACGACGAAGTCCTCCGGGCGGATCGCCACCTTCGCCGGGCCCTCGGTGAGCGTGCCGCGGCCGGCCAGGCGGACTCCCGCGCCCTCCACGGTGACCGAAGAACCTGCGGTTCCGGTGACCGTCACGTCCAGGAGGTTGCGGTAGCCCATGAAGGACGCGACGTAGCTGTTCACCGGCTGGGCGTACACCTCCTCCGGCGTGCCGATCTGCTGGACGGCGCCCTCGCGCAGGACCACCAGGCGGTCCGCCAGCGACAGGGCCTCCTCCTGGTCGTGGGTGACGTACACCGTGGTCAGGCCGAGCGTCTGGTGGAGGCGGCGGATCTCCATCCGCATCTCGAGCCGGAGTTTGGCGTCCAAATTGGACAGTGGCTCGTCCATCAGGACGACCGGTGGCTCCAGCACCACGGCGCGGGCGATGGCGACGCGCTGCTGCTGTCCGCCGGACAGCTGCGCGGGGAACTTCGCCGCGTGCTCGGTCAGCTGCACCAGGCGGAGCGCTTCGTCGACGCGCCGGCGGGCCTCGGCGCGGCCGACCTTGTGCATCTTGAGGCCGAAGCCGACGTTGGCGCGGACGGACATGTGCGGGAACAGCGCGTAGTTCTGGAACACCATCCCGAACCCGCGCTGCTCCGGGGGCTGCCCGTCGATGCGGGTGTCGTCGAGCCAGATGCTGCCCGCGGTCAGGGGCAGCAGGCCGGCCAGGCAGTTCAGTGCCGTCGACTTGCCGCAGCCGGACGGGCCGAGCAGGGCCACGAACTCGCCGCGCGTGATGGCGAGGTCGAGGCCGCGCAGGGCGTTCGCGGTGCCGAAGCTGCGCGAGACGCCGTCCAGCCGCAGCTGCCCGAACGTCACTTCTTGCCGACCTTCGAGCCGCCGACCAGCTGGTTCCACTTGTCGAACGCCTTGACCTGCTGCTCGGCGGGCAGCGAGGTCTCCTTGGGGTACTGGGCGATCCACTGCTCGTACTCCGGGCGCCCGAACTGTTTGATCGTGTCCTGGCTCTTCTGCGGCGCCATCTGCAGAGTGACGTCCTTGACCGCGGGGCCGGGGTAGAAGTATCCGTCGTCGTAGGCGATCGCCTGCTGGTCGGGCTTGAGCATCCACGCGATCAGCTGCAGGATCGCCGACTCCTGGTCGGGCGAGAGGCCCTTGGGAATCAGGGCGTACTGGGCGTCGGTGACCCAGTGCATCGGCTGCATGATCGCCGTCTTGACCGTGTTGGGCACGGTGCCGAGCTTGCGCGGGTTGATGTCCCAGCCGGTGGTCGACATGATCATGTCCACCGCCCCGGACGCGAGGTTCTTCATCGTCTCCGTCGTGCCCGACGGGTAGTACTTCACGTACTTGCCGAGCTCCTGCAGGAACGCCCAGGTCTTGCCCCAGCCCTTGTCCGGGTCCTTCGGGTCCTTGTCGCCGAGCAGGTAGGGCAGGCCCATCAGGAACGTCCGGCCCGGGCCGGAGTTCGACGGCTGGGCGTACTGGAACTTCTCCGGGTGCGCCTTCGCCCAGTCGAGCAGCTCCTGCGGGGACGCCGGGGCGGCGGGCACCGCGCCGGGGCTGAACTCGAGGAGCGGGCCCGACGGGTAGTAGACGACCTCGACGCCGTAGCCGTTGGCCAGCTCCTGCATCTTGGCCGCCGGCTCGAGGTAGTTCTGCATCAGGTTCGGGAACCGGCTCGAAAAGTCCGGCAGGACCTTGGCCAGGGTGCCGTTCGCGATGCCGGCGGAGAGGCCGTCGGTACCGCTGAGCACCAGGTGGGTCTGGGCGGCGCCGCCGTCCTGCTCGGCCTTCAGCTTGCCCGCCATGCTCGGCGCGGGTGCCGTCGAATACGTGACCTTCGCGAGCACGTCCGGGTGCGCGGCCTTGAAGTTCTCGATCATCTGCTTGGTGAGCTGCAGGTTGCCCGCGACGTCGAGGATGTTCAGCTCGACCGGCTTGCCCGGCTTGTCGGGCACGGCCTGGGGATCCGCCGCGTGGCCGCCGTCGCCGCCGGGCGCGCCGCACGCCGCCAGGCCGGCCGCGAGACCCACCGCCAGCAGCACTCGTCGGAATCGGAAGCCGGTGCAACGCTGCATGGCTGCTCCCTAGGTCCATGATAATATTGTATGTCGCATCGTATATCAGATCGGACATGCCAGTGGCGAGCACTTCTTCGGCCCGGAGGCCGCCGCCGCCCGTCTCGCGGACGGATTTCGTCCGCGACGCGATCAAGGAAGCGATCTTGAGCGGGGAGTTCGGGCCGGGCGAAACGCTCGTCGAAGCCGAGGTCGGCGCCCTGCTCGGGGTGTCGAAGACGCCGGTGCGCGAGGCCCTGCGGATCCTGGCCGGTTCCGGTTTGGTCACGATGAGCACGTACAAGGGGGCCGCGGTCCGCGTCATGGACGCCGAGAGCGCGTCCGCGGTCTACGACCTGCGCGCGCTGCTCGAGCCCGAAGCCGTCCGGCGGGCGGTCGAGCGGGGTGCGGACTTCGGCGAAGCGCGGCAGGTGCTGGCCGGCGTCGAGACCGGCGCGGCCGCCGGCGACCGCGCGAAGGCCAGCCTGACGAACCGGCTGTTCCACCGCGCGCTCTACGCCGGGTGCGGGAACCCGCTGCTGGTCGAGGTCCTCGACGGGCTGCGCGACCAGGCCGCGCTGATCACCGTCACCGGCTGGGGCATCAGCCCCACCTGGCAGGGCGAAGCAGCCGAACACCGGGCGATCCTGAACGCCGCCGAGAGCGGCAACGCCCGGCAGACCGAACACCTGCTGCGCCAGCACATCACCGATTTCATCGACCGGGTCGCCTTCGGGCTGCCCGGCGAAAGCACCACCGAGACCGGCGATCCGAAGGGGGCCCGATGACGTTCGAGGAGCAGAGGCGGCGACTTTCCGGGGTGGTGGCCATCCCGGTCACGCCGTTCGACGCCGAGGGCGCCGTCGACGGCCAGACGTACGCGAAACTCGTGGACCGGCTGATCACCGGCGGCATCGAGGTCGTGACGCCGAACGGCAACACCGGCGAGTTCTACGCCCTCGACGCGGGCGAAGCGCGGCAATGCCTCGAGGTCACCGTCGAAGCCGCGGCGGGCCGGGCGAGCGTGCTCGCCGGGATCGGCCACGATGTCGCGTCGGCGACGCGGGCCGCGGTCCACGCGCGGGACGCCGGCGCGGACATGATCATGATCCATCAGCCGGTGCACCCGTACATCTCCGGCGACGGCTGGGTCGACTACCACGCGGCGATCGCCGCGGCGGTGCCGGAACTCGGCGTCGTGCTCTACGTCCGCAACCCCGCGATCGCCGGTGCGCAGCTGCGCGCGCTCGGGGAGGCGGCGCCGAACGTCATCGGGGTGAAGTACGCGGTCCCGGACCCGGTGCGGTTCGGCTCGGTCGCCCGGGACGCGGGCTTCGACCGGTTCGTGTGGATCGCGGGGCTGGCGGAGCTCTCGGCACCCGGCTACTTCGCCGTCGGCGCCACCGGCTTCACGTCCGGGCTGGTCAACGTCGACCCGGCGATCTCGCTGGAGATGTTCCACGCACTGTCCACAGGGGACTATCCGGCGGCGATGACCGTCTGGGAGCGGATCCGGCCGTTCGAGGAACTCCGCGCCGCCAACGGCAACGCCAACAACGTCAGCGTGGTCAAGGACGCGCTGGGCCGGCTGGGACTGTGCCGTCCGGACGTCCGGCCACCGAGCCGGCTGCTGACCGGCACCGAACGGGAGCAGCTCGCCGGACTGCTTTCCTCGTGGGGACTTTTGTGAATGGCGGCTCGTCGGCGGGACGGGGGGCGGCGGCAGTGCCGAACCCCGGCTCGTCGACGAGCCGCCCGCTGACAGGGGTCTCTCCCTTGGACGCGAACCTCGCTGTGGCAACCTGATCGGGCGCCCCGGGCGTCACTCTGTGCGACTGCGGGCGGCTGCTCGCCGGTCGAACGGCCGGCACGGCTGCGAGACGAACGGGTTCACGAACCCGGCTTCAACTCCTGTCCCCGGTCGGATGAACCGGCCGGAAGGCCTCGGGTGTGCGGTAGGTCACCGTCATCCCGATGTGGCTGACTGTACACCTTCTCGGCGGCCAGCGGGGAATTGCCATCGGGGGCGCCGGGTGGGACGCTGAGGGCATGCCGCGGAGCGAACCCGCGGCCAGGCGCCAGCGCCCTTATCCCGGATCGGACCGGCTCACGATCGCCGGAAGCCGTTGTTGGACAAGCAATTCAGCTGACCAGAACGGTGGACATGACTTCGCTTCAAAATCCGGAAACCGCGCACGGCAGCGACTTCGCCGAGCTGTCCCGGCTCATCAAGGACGCGGGGCTGCTGCAGCGCCGCCGCCGCTACTACGCCGTGCGGATCGGGCTCAACCTCGCCGCGTTCGGCGGTGGCTGGGTCGCCTTCGCCTACCTCGGTGACTCGTGGTGGCAGCTGTTCCTCGCCGCGTTCTTCGCGATGGTCTTCGCGCAGCTGGCGTTCATCGGTCACGACGCCGGGCACAAGCAGATCTTCCGGAGCCGCAAGGCGAACGACGCCACCGGCTTGGTCCACGGTGGACTCACCGGGTTGAGCTACGGCTGGTGGATCGGCACGCACGCGCGCCACCACGCCAATCCCAACCACGAGGACGAGGACCCGGACGTCGACATCGCCGCGCTCGCGTTCAGCAAGGCGCAGAGCGCGCAGAAGCGCGGTTTCCTGCGCTGGGTGGCGAAGTACCAGGCATTCCTCTTCTTCCCGCTGCTCCTGCTCGAAGGCCTGAACCTGCACGTCTCGAGCGTGAAGGCGGTGTGGCGCGGAGACGTCCGCAAGCACAAGCTGGAATCCGCGTTGCTGATCGCCCACCTCGTGGCCTACCTCGCCGCGGTGTTCATCGTGCTGTCGCCGCTGACCGGGATCATTTTCGTGCTGGTGCACCAGTTCCTGTGGGGGCTGTACATGGGCTGCTCGTTCGCCCCCAACCACAAGGGCATGGAAATGCTGGCGGCCGGGCACAAGCTCGACTTCCTGCGCAAGCAGGTGCTGACCTCACGCAACATCCGCGGCGGCCCGGTGACCGACTTCGCGCTGGGCGGGCTGAACTACCAGATCGAGCACCACCTGTTCCCGAGCATGGCCCGGCCGAACCTCAAGCACGCGCAGGTGATCGTCCGGGACTTCTGCGCCCGGCACGAGATCTCCTACGCCCAGTGCGGCTGGGCCCGCTCGTACGGGTACGTGCTGCAGCACCTCCACTCGGTGAGCGAGCCCCTGCGGACCGCTGAGGTGACACCGTGACGGCCCCCGCGCCCGACGCGCCGGAGGTCCCCCGCAACGGCACGCAGTGCCCGAGCTGCCCGCACCCGCTCGGCACGCACGATGCGATCGCCCGCCGCTACTGCGCCGCGACGGCGGCCGGCCGGGGAGCCGACCGCGGCTGCGTGTGCGGCTCGACGGCGGACCACCAAGCGAACTGACCGGACCCGGCCGGCGCGCACGACGCGCGCCGCCCGGCCCGGCCCCGTCCTCGGCGCGGCAGGCAAGCAGAACGCACCTGGCCACCCCGCTGGCCTGGCCCACCGCAGGCGAGCCGAACGCACCCCAGTCGGCCCGTGCACGCCGGGCCGCACGGCAGGCGGGCCGAACGCACCCCGGCCAGCCCCCGCGTGCCGAACGCACCCCGGTCGGCCCGCGCGTGCCGGGCCGCATGACAGGCGTTCTGCGCAGGTCAGCCGGGCTGTGGCCGAGGTTACTCGCGCGTTAACAAGCCGTCAGCGAGCGCCCGGAAGCCGTCAGGACGGCATTCACAGGTGATCTCCGGAGGCCCCCACGGGAGTGTCCTGGCGACATCCGATCCGCCGTGATGCCCGGAGGCACCCGTGACGCTCAGCGAGCTTCTTCCCAGCCTCGGCTGCGAAGCCGCCGATCACCTCGAGCCAGGAGTCTGGCCGCGAAGCACCCGAATCGGCGAAGACGGCGAACTGCTCTTCGCCGGCGCGCCCGTCAGCCACCTCGCCGCCCGCTTCGGGACGCCCTCCTACCTCATCGACGAACAGCAGGTCCGCGACACCGCACGCGAGTACCGCGAAGCGCTGCCGGACGTCGAAGTCGCGTACGCGAGCAAGGCGCTCTGTACGCGGGCCGTACTGCGTTGGGTCGCCGAAGAGGGGTTGTCGCTCGACACCTGCTCCGCCGGCGAGATCGCCGTCGCGCGCTCGGTCGGCTTCCCCGCGGAGCGCATGCTGCTGCACGGCAACGCGAAGACGCCTGAGGACCTGAAGGCCGCGCTCGGCTACGGCGTCCGGCGGATCGTCGTCGACTCGCTCGACGAGATCGAACAGCTCGGCGCGCTCGCCCACGGCGCTCAGCAGGTGATGATCCGGGTGACGCCGGGCGTCGCGGCCGGGGCGCACGCCGCCATCAGCACCGGCACCGAAGGCCAGAAGTTCGGCTTCTCGCTCCTCGACGGCGTTCCCGACAACGTCGACGCCGCCGTCGAAGCGGTGAAGAGGCAACCCGGGTTGCGCCTTCGGGGCCTGCACTGCCACATCGGCTCACAGGTGTCCCGCGTCGACCGGTACGAGGCCGCCGCGCGGCGGATGGCCGAGGTGCTCGTCCGGATCCGCGACACCCACGGCGTCACGTTGCGGGAACTCGATCTCGGCGGCGGACACGCGGTGCCCTACGTCGGCGGCGAGCCCGCGTTCGACCTCGGCGGCTACTCGCGGCGCCTGCGCGTGGCGCTCGCCTACGAGTGCGCGGCACACCGCTTTCCCCTGCCGCGCCTGACGATCGAGCCCGGCCGCGCGATCGTCGGGCCCGCCGGGATCACGGTCTACCGCGTGTGCGCGGTCAAGCGCGGCAGCCGCACGTTCGTCGCGGTCGACGGCGGCATGAGCGACAACGCCCGGCCATCGCTCTACGGCGCTCGGTACACGACACGCCTGGTGGGACGGCGTTCGACGGCGAAGCGCCTCCCGATGACCGTGGTCGGCAGGCACTGCGAAGCCGGTGACGTCCTCGCCGACGGCATCAGCCTGCCCGCCGACCTGCACGCCGGCGACCTCCTGGCCGTGCCGTGCACCGGCGCGTACCACCACTCGCTGGCGTCGAACTACAACCAGGTCGGCCGGCCACCGCTGATCGGCGTGCGGGGCGGCGTCGCGACGCTGCTGGTGCGCCGCGAAACCGAGGAAGATCTCGGCCGACGCGACTTGGGCTGACGACGTAGCCGGCGTAGGGGGTACGTGCGGTGCGCGGGCGCCCGAAACCGCCTCGGAAAGCCTCGTCGATTTCCGCTTCGACCACCGATTCCTCGGCTGAGCGCGGCGTGTACGTCGAATCGCGCGAAGCTGCCCCGGAGGGCTCGCTTTCTCCGCTGGTCTCGATACGCTGCGCACTTGACAAATCACATGCCGAAACACAGGGAGGGACGGCATGGGTGACGAAACACGTGCGCGCGCGCTGGACAATACGGACAGATTACTGATCGATCTGCTGCAGAAGGACGGCCGGGCCTCGTTCACCGCGCTCGCCAAGGCGGTCGGGCTTTCGGAGGGAGCGGTCCGCCAGCGCGTGCAGCGGCTGCTGCGCGACGACCTGATGCAGATCGTCGCGGTGACCGACCCCGCCAACGTGGACCTGACGCGCCAGGCCATGGTCGGCATCAACGTCGACGGCGTCGATCCCCGCGAAGTCGCCGGCAAGCTGTCCGAGCTGACGAACGTGCACTACGTCGTGCTGTGCGCCGGGCGCTACGACCTGCTGGCCGAGCTGGTCTGCCGGGACGACGACCACATGCTCGACGTGCTCGGCGAAGACATCCGGAAGATCCCGGGCGTGTCCGGGACCGAACTGTTCGTGTACCTGAAGCTGGCCAAGCAGAACTACTCCTGGGGCCGGCTCACGGCGTAGCGACCGGGGATGACGGGCGTCGCCGCCCGCCACCCCCGTTCACTACAGGAATCGCCGGTGCCCGGACCTCGCGGGCACCCCGGCCTCGGCGAGGCCGGTCAGCGCCGCCGGGAGCGGATCCCGGTGCAGCACCCCGAGGCGCTGCGTGGCGCGCGTCAGCGCGACGTAGAGCTCCGCCGCGCCGCGCGGGCCCGCGGCCAGGATCCGCTCCGGCTCGACGACGAGGACGGCGTCGAACTCCAGTCCTTTGGTGGCCCCGGCCGGGATCGTTCCCGGCACCCCCGGCGGCCCGATCACGACGCTGGTGCCTTCGCGGCCGGCCTCGTCGCGGACGAAATCGTCGATGGCCTCGGCCAGCTCGTCGGCCGCCACTCGCCTGGACCACGGCCGGACCCCGCACGCGCGCACCGATTCCGGCGGCCGCACGTCCGGCGCGAACCGCGCCAGCAGCGCGGCCGCGACGGTCATGATCTCCGCCGGGGTCCGGTAGTTCACGGTCAGCTCGCGGTACAGCCAGCGGTCGCCGACGTACGGCGTGAGCACCGGGCCCCACGCCGTCGCCCCGGCCGCCGAGCGGCGCTGGGCGAGGTCGCCGACGATCGTGAACGAGCGGCTGGGGCACCGCCGCATCAGCACCCGCCAGTCCATTTCGGACAGTTCCTGCGCCTCGTCGACGACGACGTGCCCGTACGTCCAGTCGCGGTCCGCGGCCGCCCGCTCGGCCAGGTCGCGCGGGTCGCGCTCGGTGAACCGCCCGGCCAGCTCGCCGGCGTCGAGCAGGTCCTCGGCGACCAGCTGGACGTCCTCGTCCAGCTCCTCGCGGTCCAGTTTCATCAGCTCCATGACGCCGGAGGCGTACTCGGCCTCCGCCTCCGCCCGCCGGCGCGCGGCGGCGCGTTCCTCGGTGTCGTCCCGGCCGAGCAGATCGACCAGCTCGTCGAGCAGGGGCACGTCCGACACGGTCCAGGCCGTGCCGTCCGCGCGGAACAACGCCGGATCGGCCCCGGCGGCCTCGATGCGACGCGGGGACTCGTACAGCGGCGCCAGCAACGTCTCCGGCGTCAGGTACGGCCACAGCTCGTCGAGCGCGGCGGCGAGCGCTTCGTGCTCTGCGAGCTCGTCGAGGACGTCGGCACGCAGGTCCGCCCACAAACCGCGGTCCGCCCGCGTCAGCCAGCCTTCGCCGATCTTCGCCACGACCCGCTCGGCGACGAGCGCGACCGCGCGCTCGCGGAAGACCGCGCGGGCTTCGTTGTGCGGCAGCCCGGACTCGCGCGCTGCGAGCCGGGCCTCGGCCGCGAGGCCGGCGTCGAGTTCCACGGTGACGTCGCCGAGGTCGATCGGCACCGGTTCACCGGGCAGCTGCTGGCGGTCGGCGACCGCGGCGGCCAGCACGTCGAGGATCTCGAGCGATCCCTTGAGCCGCGCCACCTCCGGCCGGTCCTCGGCCGTGACGCGCAGCCCGGGCACGAGGTCGCCGGTGGTCAGGAAGACCACGTCCGTCTCGCCGAGCGACGGCAGCACCCGGCCGATGTGGTCGAGGAACAGTGGGCTCGGCCCGACCACGAGCACGCCGCTGCGCGACATCCGCTCCCGCCGGGTGTAGAGCAGGTACGCCACCCGGTGCAGGGCGACGGCCGTCTTGCCGGTGCCGGGGCCGCCTTCGACCACCAGCACCCCCGCGTGGCCGAGGCGGATGATCTCGTCCTGCTCGGCCTGGATCGTCGCGACGATGTCCCGCATGCCCTCACCGCGGGGCGCGTTGACGGCCGCGAGCAGGGCCGCGTCCCCGCGCTCGTCGTCGGAAGGAAGACCCAGGACTTCGTCGGTGAAATCGAGGACCCGACGGCCCATCGTGTGGAACTGACGGCGGCGGCGCAGGTTTTCCGGCCGCGCCGCCGTGGCCACGTAGAACGGCCGCGCGGCCGGCGCCCGCCAATCCAGCAAGAACGGTTCGTAGTCGTTTTCCGCGTCGAACAACCCGATGCGGCCGATGTAGCTGGTTTCGCCCGAACGGGCGTCCAACCGGCCGAAGCACAGCCCGTTGTCGGCGACGTCCAGCCGGGCCGCCTCCCGCGACCGGCAGCGGACGTCGGTCTCCCGTTCCCCCGGCGTCACGTCGGTTTGCCCGAGTGCACCGTGGTAGCGGGCCTGCGCCGCCGCGCGCTCGCGGTCGAGCCGCTCGTACAGCGCGGCGACGTAGGCCCGTTCTTCCCGCAATTCCTCGTCGTACCCCTGGTTTGACAAGTTCCCCTCACAGCGGTTAGACTCTTATCAGGTTCGGCGAGTTCTCCTGTGGTTTCGGAGTGCACGCCGATTTTTTATTGTCCACCGCTGTCAAGGGTCTCAGCCCAGCATGAATTCACGCGGGTTCAGCGGCCGGTCCACCACCCGCACGTCACCCAGCAGCCCCGCGAAACTGCGGTCGACCTTCCCGCCGTAGGACGACGCACCGACCAGCCACGAACCGCCCGGATCGGCCAGCCCGACCGCCGGCGTGGCCGGGTTCCGGACCACGGGGCAGCCGTCGACGTACACCGTCGTCCGCCGGCCGTCGTTGACCACGGCGACGTGCCACCACTTCTCCACCGCCAGTTCGTGGCCCCAGTTCGTCGACGTCCGGTTCTGGTTCAGCGGGTACACCGCCCACTGCAGCTCCCCACTGTCCGAAAGGGACAGTGTGGCCGCCGATTCCTGCGGGTCGTCGCCGGTCTTGCCCGCGGCCGCGCCGCTGCCCTGCCGGGCGAACAGGCCGCACCAGCCGTGGTGGCCGTCCTTGAAGTTCGCGGGCAGCCAGAAGAACGCTTCGACCGTGTAGCCGCGGTCGAACGTGAGCTCGTTGATCGGTGCCGCGTCGACCGTGCGCAGGTACGCACCCCGGCTGGGGTCACGGCCGCCGTCGAACCGCAGGCTCGCCCGCGACGGCTGCCGCGGCGAGAACTCACTCGAGTACTTCAGCGCGTCCGGGCCGCTCCCGGGCGCGGTGACGCGCGTGAGGTCGTTGCCGCGGCCGGTCTGGTCGCGCACGACGACGTCGTCCGGCACCGCCTTGCCGTCCTGACCGCCTTCGAACCGCCAGTACGCGACGGTTCCGGGGATCACCAGCTGCTTCGCCGGCCGTCCGGGCGGGACCGGCACCGGCGCGAAGCCCTTGAACCGCTCCGCGAAGTCGATCTCCAGGCTGAAGTAGTCGGCCGAGCCGCTGCGCTCGACCTCGATCTGCTGCATCTCGCTCAGGTGGTCCTGCGCGGCCAGCCACGGCGAGAACGTCCGGACGTCGATCACCCCGCGCGCGAGGTCGAACTGGTAGAGCCGGACCATCGCGCTGCCGCCGTAGTAGCGGTCCTGGTAGTTGGCGATGTGGACGTGCACGTCGTGCCCGGCGGCGTTCTTCCGGACGGTGCGCCCGGTCGGCCAGTAGTGGCCGTTGAGGGTCAGGAAGATCTGGTCGTTGCCCTGGACGAGCTCCTGCCAGACGTGCTCGCCGAACGTCGAGAACTGCGCCTGGGCGTTGTCGTCGGCCCAGACGAGCTCGTGGATGGTGAGGATCGCCGGCAGGGTCGGGTGCTGCGTGAGGACCTGCTTCGCCCAGTTCAGGCCACCGGCCGACGGCCGCCAGTCGAGGGCGAGCAGCAGCCACTCGCGGCCGCCGCCGCGGAAGACGTGGTAGCTGTTGTAGCCGTCCTTCGTCGCGCCGCGGAACGTCGGCGAGTTGCGCTGGCGCTGCGGGCCGAAGGCGTCGAGGTACGGCGACGGGCCGCGCTGGTCGTCCTTCGAGCCGTCGATGTCGTGGTTGCCCGCCAGAGTGCTGTACGGGAACCGGCGGCGGTCCAGCGCCTGGAACGACCGGCTGATGCGGGCGAACTCGTCCGCGCGGCCGTTCTGGGTGAGATCTCCGAGGTGAGCGAGGAAGACAACGTTGTCATCCGCCTCGTCGAGGACGTAGCGCAGCGAGGCGTCCAGCGGGGCCGCATCGCCGCGGTCCTCGTCGAACAGGTACTGCGTGTCGGGCATGACCACGAGCGTGAAGCGCGGATCTTCGGCGTCCGGGCGGTGCCGGCCGGTGGCTTGGGCGGCCGGCGCGCCGAGGACGTTCGGCAGGGTCGCCGCGGCAGCGACGGCCGGTGCGCCGAGGAGGAAGGTCCGGCGAGAAGTGTCAGTCACGGGCGGGAAGCTACGGGCGGCTTCCGACCACCCCGGCAACTGCTGCCGAACACGGGATGAACAGCGGTACTGTGCCCGCATGAGCGGCCCGCGGGTGTTCCGGTTGATCCAGCCCGTCGACGACATCGAGGTCGCCGTCGCGTTCTACGCCGCCGTCTTCGGCGACCCCGGCGAGCGGATCGCGGTCAACCGGCACTACTTCACCTGCGGCGGCGTGGTGCTGGCCTGCGTGGAGGCGCCGCTGGAACACCGCGAGCCGCGCCCGCAGCGGGACCCGCGGATCGTCTACCTCGCGGTCGAGGACGTCGAGGAGACGTTCGAGCGGGTGCGGGCCGCCGGGCCGCGCTGGGCCGACGACGCCATCGAGACCCAGTTCTGGGGCGAACGCTCGTTCTACGCCGACGACCCGTTCGGCAACCCGCTCTGCTTCGTCCAAGAGGACACGCTCTACTTGGGCGGCCCCGTCGGCTGAGGGCGCGGGTTCAGCCGGAACGGCATGACGAACCAGAGCACCCCGAAGATCAGCAGGCACAGCACGCCCATGACGACCATGGCGATCCCGCCGTAAACCACCTTGGCGATCAGCGCGACCGTCGAGGTGATCGCCAACGCCAGGCAGACCAGCCCGACCAGCACGAACCGGTTGCCGACGGCCAGGATCCGCTCCCGGCTGCCGGTGCGGAACAGCAGCCGGTGCCACGCCGCGGGCGCGGTCAGCAGCGCCGTGGCCGCCACCGCGAGGGTCACCGCGGACAGGTGCAGCGACTTCTCGAACCCGCTGGCGTCGTGGAACCGGTCGGTGAACACGACCGACAGCAGGAAGCCGAAGAGGATCTGCACCCCGGCCTGCGCGACGCGCAGTTCCTGCAGGAGCTCGCCGACGTTGCGCGTGAGCTGCTCGTTGCGGGTTTCGCCGGTGTGTTCGGGCACGAACTGCACAATAACCGGACCCCGGGGCGGCCACATCCCGGGAATTCGTGACTTTCCCACGAACTCCCGGCCCGTTACCGTCCGAAATGGACTGGTCAGAACCCCCAGGAACGCTCGGGCACCACGCGGATGCGGACGGAGTACTTGGCGTCGAACCCGTCCGCGGTCACGCCGATCCCGGCGTAGCGGGCGCCGTACTTGTCGAGGTACCCGGGTGCCTCCGAAGGCTTGCCCGCCTCGACGTGGGCTGTCCCGTTGACGACGAGGACCGAGCCGCCGTGCTCGTCGCTGTTGAGGTGGAAGCTCACGCCGGGGTTCGCCTCGATGTGCCGGAGCTTCGCGGTGCCGGGCTCGCTGAACACCACGATGTCGTCGCCGTCGAGGACGAACCACACGGGCCGGGGCGCGGGGCGTCCCTTGGACGTGACGGTGGTCAGCCAGGCGATCGGTTCGTCGGCCCGGTCGATGAGCTTCGGTGTGGCCATGTCGGTGCTCCCTGGTCGTCGGGTTGCGCCCCGGGTAACCACGGGGCACCGGCAATTCTTCCCGCTCTACCGCGTCGCGACCCGCCGCTCGTACCGCGTTCCGGCCGCGAGCAGCACCAGCCCCGCGCCGAGGAACGCGCCCACCCTGGCCAGGCCGTCCAGCGCCGCCAGGTCGAACAGCACCAGCTTGAGCACCGCGGCGCCGACCAGGATCAGCCCGGTCACCCGCAGCGCGACGACGTCGATCCCGCGCAGGAGCAGCACGAGCGCCGCGATCGTCCAGGACACCGTGATCAGCGCGTGGCCGAGGAGGAATCCCGGCCGGCCCGCGACCGCCAGCAGTGCCCCGCAAAGCACGACCCCTGCCGCGCCGTAGAGCGCCGAAATCCCGGCGAGCAGCCAGATCGGCAGGTCTTCGGCCGGCCCGCGGAACACCGCCAGGCGCACAGCGGCCCACGGCAGCACGACCGACACGGCGAGGATCAGCGCGGCGACCGCGAGCGCGCCCGCCAGCTCGGCGGCCGAGTGGGCGCGGGGCACGATCAGCAGCGCGGGCGTGACGTCGAAGGCCACGCCGAGCAGGCCGCCGAGCGCCGCGAACCCGAGCGCGGCGGCGAGCGCACCCCGGTTGCGGGCGCCCCCCGCGGCCCCCCCCCCGAGCACACCCGCCCCCCGCAGCCCCCCCGCGCGCCCCCCGCCGGCGAACAGGGGGGCCCGCGCCCGCCGGCTCGCGACCCACCCCCCCCCCCACCCCCCACCGCCCCCGCCGGCCCGGGACCAGGGCCCGGTCCCCCCCTTGCTGGGGGGCCCGCCGGCCGTAGTCACAATCGGGCATCGGGGTGGCAGAGAACCAGCTTCAGCCCGCCGAGCTCATCAGCCGTTCCGCACAAACCGCCACCGATTGACAGCAGCACCATTATCCGGCCCTTGAACCGCATAAGCCCCAGCCGACCCAGACCCGTTCTCGATGGTCAGCAACTTCCCACTGTTGACATTACGGATCTTCGAAGTCCCATCCCCCTGGTCAACCACCGTCCACCGATGATCAGCGGTGCCGTTGTCCGACCACTGGAGAACCCGGGCGTTGTCCGCAGTGGACATGTCCAGAACGCCCAGCACCTTCCCGCTGTTGGCATTCCGGAACCGGACATCACTCCCGTCGGTGATCATCTCCCAGTTGTGATCAGCGGTCCCGCTGTCCGACCACTGCAGCGCCCGGCCACCATCGGCGGTGGACATGTTCTCGACCCCCAGCACCAGCCCGCTCCCCACGTTGACCAGCCGGTACGTCGTCGCACCGGCGCCACCGGTGTTCCAGTACGTGGTGTAGGTGAAGCCCTGAGCGTCGTAGAACGGAACCAAGTTGACGGCCGAGCCGTTCGCGGTGGCGCTGAAGGTCAGCGCGCTGCTGCTGGTCCGGGTGACCGAAGCCGGGTTGAGAGACGGCAGCGTGCTGCCGCTGTAATTACCGGCCAGGACCACCGGGCCGTAGGTGACGGCCGCGACGTTCGCGTTGTCGTTGGCCGCCTTCAGCGCGACCTTCATCGGCAAGCGGACGGTGACGGCGTCCCCGGAGGCCCAGGACCGGGACAAGGTGGCGTAGCTGCCGGGGGTGGTGGCCACGTTCTGCGCGACGCCGTTGACGCTGATGGTCGCCCCGGTGGTCCAGCCGGGAATGCGGATGCGCATCGCCCAGGTCCCGCTGACGCTCCCGGTCACGGTCAGCGTGCTGGTGTCGCTCGCCGGGAACGAGGTGGTCTGGGTGACCGTGATGCCGCGCTGGGTCCAGGTTAGGACCGAGGGCAGGAACAGGTTCACGGTCAACGTCGTGTCGTTGTAGAAGTAGATCGAGTCGGCCAGCTTCGTCTGGGTTTCCAGCCCGGTCCCCTGGCAGCACCAGAACGAGTCGTAGTCGGTGCTCCACGTGCCGCCGCCCCAGGCCGGGCCGAGACCACGGCGGCCGCCCGGATTGAGCGAGCTGAAGTACGTGATGTGCCCGTGGCTGTCGGCCGGGTTCTGCTGGCCGATCATCTGGTTGAGCAGGGCGCGTTCGTAGTAGTCGGCCAGGTCGGCGCGGTCCGGGTACAGCGCGATCAGTTCCCGGGTCAGCTTGAGCATGTTGTAGGTGTTGCAGCTTTCGCACGTGTCCTGGTTCAGGTACGCGGCGATGGCGTTGGGCGCGCGGAAGTGCTCGGCCTGGCTGTTGCCGCCGATGGCGTAGGTGTGCGCACCGACGGTGATGTTCCACGCGTTGGTCGCGATGTCCCGGTACCGGGTGGTGCCCGTGGCCTTGTACTCGCGCGCCGCGCCGATCCACTTCGGAACCTGTGTGTTGGCGTGCAACCCGTTGAGCTGATCCCGGTTCGCCGCCAGCGGGTCGAACACGGCGGCGTGGTCGAACCGCTGCGCGGCGGTCAGCCACCGCGCGTCGCCGGTGTACTGGTAGAGGTCGGCCAGCACGTCGTTCATGCCGCCGAACTCGGTGTTCAGCACCGACTGCAGCTGGCTCGTGCTGAGCCGGGCGGTCCGCCGGTCGACCCAGCCGGCGAGGTTGAGCAGCACGTCGCGGGCCTGCGTGCTGCCGATGTACCGCCACACGTCGAGCAGGCCGGCCATCGTCTTGTGGATGCAGTAGTACGGCACGTTGCCGTTCGACAGCCGCCCGGCCTCGAGGTTGTCGAAGTCGGCCTCGGGGAAACCGGAGAGGTATCCGGCGGAGAACCCCGCGGCACCGTTGTTCGCCTGGCACTTGGCCAGCTCGGCCACCATGGTCGTGGCCTTGTCCCGGCTCGTCGTGTCGCCGGTGACGGCCCACAGCTGCGCCCACGCCGTCAGGAAGTGCCCCTGCACGTGGCTGCGGAACGGGAAGCTCGGCGCGTCCCAGCCGCCGTTGGTGGCCGCACCACCGGTGGAGAGCCGGTGGTTGGCCCGGAAGACGTAGAGCAGCCGGTTTACGTCGACGAACCGCAGGTAGTTCTGCGTCCGGTTCTGGTTGTCCAGCCACCGGCTCGCGGTGAGCCGCACCTGCCCGAGTTCGAACGGGAACACCGACACCCCGGCGTCCGGGCGGACCGGCCCGACGGCCGCGGCGGTGGCCGCCGAAGCGGCGGGCGCCCAGCCGATGGCCGGCCCGGCCGCGGAGACGATGGCGGTGGCTCCGGCGGCTTGCAACAGTCGCCGGCGGCTGAAAGATGAGGTCACCGGGTTCTCCGTTCGTCAGTGGACAGAGGGTGCGCGAGCATGTTAGCGCTAACAATGATTCTTGTCACGACCTTTCCGGACGGGCGGGCATACTGGCGGCTCACCACCGAGGAGGATTTCCGATGCGCAGCGTGACCTATTCGATGTCCGTCTCGCTCGACGGCTACATCGTCGGGCCGGACGGCGGCTTCGACTTCGGCGCGCCCGACGATGAGGTCTTCCGGTTGTCCATGGAGGAGGTCCGCCGCGTCGGCGTCCACCTCCTGGGACGACGGCTGTACGAGACGATGCTGTACTGGGAGGACGTCGACCAGGCCGCACTCGACCCGCTGAGGCGCGAGTTCGCCGCGCTGTGGAACCCGTTGCCCAAGGTGGTGTTCTCCAGCACGCTGACGTCAGTGCGCGGCAACGCCCGCCTGGCCACCGGCACCCTCGCTGAGGAGATCGAGCGCCTGCGGGCCGAACCGGCGGAGGGCTCCATCGCGATCGGCGGCGCGACGCTGGCCGCCGCGGCGGCCGAGGCGGACCTGATCGACGAGTACCTCGCCCGGGTCTACCCGGTGCTCGTCGGCGGGGGCCTCCCGTTCTTCCCGCGGCAGGAACGGCGAGTGGAACTCGAACTCGTCGAAACGCGGCCCGTCGGCCCGCGCGTGGCCTACCTCCGCCACCGCGTGCGGCGCTAGCCGGGAATCGTTTCCCGGAATATCCGGCTCCCTTTCCTGCGTCGGCGGAAGAACTGAAACTTTCATTTCCGGCTGGACGTCCATTCGAAATCCGTGCTACAACCGGAACACCCTTGAGCAGGCGACCCGCGCCGAGGGCCTGAAATTTCCCGTCGGCCGAAGGGTTTCGCATGCCCAGGATCGGATCGTCGTTCCGCGTCTTCGTGACCGCCGCGCTGCTCGCGCTGGCCGTGGGCGGCGCTCCCCCGGGCGCCGCCGCGTCCGAAAGCGCCGCCGCGGCCGGCACGCCGAGTGCCGGCTGCGGCAAGAATCCGACGCTCACCAGCGGCAACCGGACGATCCAGAGCAACGGCAAGAGCCGCAGCTTCATCCTGAAGATCCCCGACACCTACGACAACGCCACTCCGCACCGGCTCGCGTTCGGCTTCCACTGGCTGGGTGGCACCGCCGAACAGGTCGCCTCGGGCGGCAGCGACGGCTACGCCTGGGCCTACTACGGCATGCAGTCGCAGTCGGGCAACAGCACCATCTTCGTGGCACCCCAGGGTCTCAACAACGGCTGGGGCAATTCCGGCGGCGAAGACGTGACCTTCACCGACGACATGGTCCGGCTGATCGAGAACGACCTCTGCGTCGACACGACACAACTGTTCTCCATCGGATTCAGCTACGGCGGCGCGATGAGCTACGCCATCGCCTGCGCCCGGGCGACGGTCTTCCGCGCGGTCGTGGCCATCGCCGCCCCCGGTGCGATCAGCGGGTGCAGCGGCGGCACCCAGCCCATCGCGTACATGGGCATCCACGGGGTGTCGGACAACATCGGCGCCGGCCGGGGACTGCGGGACACGTTCGTCCGGAACAACGGCTGCACCCCGCAGAACGCCCCGGAACCCGCCGCGGGCAGCAAAACCCACTACCTGACCGTCTACTCGGGCTGCCGGACCGGGTACCCGGTGGTCTGGGCGCCGTTCGACGGCGGCCACCAGCAGGGCCCGGTCGACGGCTGCACCGGCTGCGAAAGCGGCGCCCGGAGCTGGGACAAGGCCGAGATCTGGAAGTTCTTCAGCCAGTTCGGCGGCAGCGACCCGAACCCGCCTGCGTCGCCGGTGCAGGTCGGCGTGAACTACTCGCTGGTGGCCGCGCACAGCGGCAAGTCGGCGGACATCAGCGGGGCGTCCACCGCGGCGGGGGCCACGCTGATCCAGTGGGCGTCGCACAACGCGGCGAACCAGCAGTTCGACTTCCTGGCCTCCGCCGACGGCTATTACCGGATCCGCGCCCGGCACAGCGGCCTGGTGTTGCAGGTCGCCGGTTCCGCCTCCGGCGCGGACATCACCCAGCAGCCGGACACCGACACGGCGACCCAGCAGTGGAAGGTCACCGACCAGGGCGGGGGCGCGATCAGCCTGGTGAACCGGGCCAGCGGCCTGGCCATGGACGTCTGGGGCGCCTCCACCGCCGACGGTGCCCGGATTTCGCAGTACGCCGCCTCCGGCGGCACCAACCAGCGGTTCCAGCTCCAGCGCGCCTGAAGATCGGAGAGACGACGATGCCCGACCTGACCCGCAGGCAGGCGATGCGGCTCGGTGCCGCGCTGGTGCCGATCGCGTGGACGGCCACCGCCCGGGCCGGCTCGGCCGCGCCCGCGGATGTCCGGGCGGTGAACGACCTGGCCCTGTGGTACGACAAGCCGGCCGGCACCGAGTGGCTGCGCGCGCTGCCGATCGGCAACGGCAGGCTGGGCGCCATGGTGTCCGGCAACACCGACACCGAACGCCTGCAGCTCAACGAGGACACGGTCTGGGCGGGCGGCCCCCACGACTACAGCAACGCCCAGGGCGCGGGGGCGCTGTCGCAGATCCGGCAGCTGGTGTTCGCCAACCAGTGGACGCAGGCGCAGTCCCTGATCGACCAGAAGATGCTCGGCACCCCGGCCGCCCAGCAGCCGTACCAGCCCGTCGGCACCCTCAGCCTCGCGCTTCCCGGCAACAGCGGGGTTTCCTCGTACCAGCGGTGGCTCGACCTCACCACGGCCACGACGGTCGTCACCTACGTCGCGAACAACGTGCGGTACCGGCGGGAAGTGTTCGCCAGCGCCGCGGACCAGGTGATCGTCCTGCGGTTGACGGCCGAGACGCCCGGCTCGATCTCGTTCTCGGCGTCGCTGGGCACCCCGCAGCGCGCGACGACGTCCAGCCCGAACGGCACCACGATCGCGCTGGACGGAATTTCCGGTGACAGCCGGGGCATCGCGGGTTCGGTCCGGTTCCTCGCCCTCGCCGGGGCGACCGCCGAGGGCGGGAGCACCAGCAGTTCGGGCGGCACGCTGCGGGTGTCCGGGGCCGACGCCGTGACGCTGCTGATCTCGATCGGCACCAGCTACGTCGACTACCGCACGGTGAACGGGGACTACCAGGGCATCGCCCGCTCCCGGCTGGCGGCCGCCCAGGCCCTCCCCCACGACACGCTGCGCGGCCGGCACCTCGCCGACTACCAGAAGCTCTTCGGGCGCACGACCCTCGACCTCGGCCGCACCGCGGCGGCCGACCAGCCGACCGACGTCCGGATCGCCCAGCACAACAGCGTCAACGATCCGCAGTTCGCCGCGCTGCTCTTCCAGTTCGGCCGCTACCTGCTGATCTCCTCGTCCCGGCCGGGCACCCAGCCGGCCAACCTGCAGGGGATCTGGAACGACCAGCTGAACCCGTCGTGGGAATCGAAGTACACCCTCAACGCCAACCTGCCGATGAACTACTGGCCGGCCGACGTCACCAACCTCGCCGAGTGCTACGAACCGGTGTTCGCCATGATCGGCGACCTCGCGGTCACCGGCGCCCGCACCGCGCAGGTCGAGTACGGTGCCCGGGGCTGGGTCACCCACCACAACACCGACGGCTGGCGCGGATCCTCCATTGTGGACTTCGCGCAGGCCGGGATGTGGCAGACCGGCGGGGCGTGGCTCGCCACCATGATCTGGGACCACTACCGGTTCACGGGAGACGTCGAATTCCTGCGCGCCCGCTATCCGCTGCTGAAGGGCGCCGCCCAGTTCTTCCTCGACACCCTGGTGACCGAACCGTCGCTGGGCTACCTGGTCACCAACCCGGCGAACTCCCCCGAACTGAACCACCACGCGAACGCGTCCGTGTGCGCGGGGCCGACGATGGACATGCAGATCCTGCGCGACCTGTTCGACGGCTGCGCGGGCGCGTGCCAGGTGCTGGGCGTGGACGCCACCTTCGCCGACCAGGTCACCGCGGCCCGGCAGCGGCTGGCGCCGATGAAGGTCGGCTCGCGCGGCAACATCCAGGAATGGCTCTACGACTGGGTGGAGACCGAGCAGACCCACCGGCACATTTCGCACCTCTACGGCCTGTACCCGAGCAACCAGATCAGCAAGCGCGGCACGCCCCAGCTGTTCACCGCGGCCCGCCGGACCCTCGAGCTGCGCGGTGACGACGGCACCGGCTGGTCACTGGCCTGGAAGATCAACTACTGGGCGCGGATGGAAGAGGGCGCCAAGGCGCACGACCTGCTCCGGCTCCTCGTGCGGACCGACCGGCTGGCGCCCAACATGTTCGACCTGCACCCGCCGTTCCAGATCGACGGCAACTTCGGTGCGACGTCCGGCATCGCCGAACTGCTGCTGCACAGCCACAACGGCGAGCTGCACCTGCTGCCCGCGTTGCCACCCGCTTGGCCGGCCGGCAGCGTCACGGGCCTGCGCGGCCGCGGCGGCTACACGGTCGGCGCGGCTTGGAGCAGCGGCGCGGCGACGCAGCTCACCATCACGCCGGACCGCGACGGCGACGTCAACGTCCGCAGCCGGATGTTCACCGCGGCCTACGAAGTGCTCGACACCACGAGCGGCGCCGAGGTCCAGCCGGTGACCGTCGAGGCGGACCTGGTCCGCTTCGCGGGCCAGGCGGGCCACACCTACCGCGCCACGTCCCTCGGCGGGCCGCCACCGGTGGTGGAACCCGGGGTGAACTACCGGCTCGTCGCCCAGCACAGCGGCAAATCGGCCGACATCAGCGGCGGCTCCACCGCGGCCGGGGCGGCGCTGATCCAGTGGCAGGCCACCAGCGGGCTCAACCAGCAGTTCGACTTCCTCGCCTCGGACGGCGGTTTCCACCGCATCCGCTCCCGCAGCAGCGGCCTGGTCCTCCAGGTCGCGTCGACCGCCACCGGTGCGGACATCACCCAGCAGCCGGACACCGGAGCGACGACGCAGCAGTGGAAGGTCACCGACCAGGGCGGCGGCGTGGTGAGCCTGGTCAACCGGGCGAGCGGGCTCGCGATGGACGTCTGGAGCGCCTCGACCGCCGACGGCGCCCGCATCTCGCAGTGGACCGTGACCGGCGCCGCCAACCAGCGGTTCCAGCTCCAGCGCGTGTAACCGGCGTCAGGGACGGCGCAGGCCGTTGACCAGGAGCTTCACCAGGTGACGTGCGTCGTAGTACGCCGCCGTCCCCGCGCCGGCGCAGAGACTGCCGACGCCGCGCATCAGCTCGTAGGCGTCCTGGCCGGGGACGATCTCGCCGGCCGCCGCGGCCGCGTCCAGCAGCTGCGTGCACACGGGACCGAGGCGTTCGAGGAAGTAGGCGTGCAGCGGGTCGTAGCAGGCTTCGTCGGACTGCAGCACCGACGCCAGCCCTTGCTTGGTGATGACGAAGTCGACGAACCGGTCGATCCACTCGACGAGGGCCTGGCGCGGCCCCCCGTCTCCGGCGAGCAGCGCGGGACCGGCCTCGGCCAGGGCTTCGACCTGCAGCCGGTACACCGCGAGGATCAGGTCGGCCCGGGTCGGGTAGTGGCGGTAGATGGTCGCCGTGCCCACTCCGGCCCGGGCGGCGATCTCCCGGATCGGCGCTTCGACGCCGGACGTCACGAACACCGCGGCCGCGGCCTCGAGGACGTTCCCGGCGTTGCGCCGCGCGTCGGCGCGCTGCGGCGATTTTGCCGCCGCCGTCCGGGAATCGCTCACGACCGCATGCTACCGGCCCCCACCCGCTCCCCGACGTCCAGCAGCAGCTCGGCCAGCTCCGCGGGCGCGGTGATCATGCAGTCGTGCCCGGCGGCCAGCTCGCGCACGTCCGCGGGCTCGCCGTTCGGCTGCACGGCGGGCACCGGGCGCCGGTCGAACCCGTCGGGCTTCACCGTGCAGTGGATGTGCGTGCGCGGGATCGCGCGCAGCGCCGGGTTGTCCAGCGCGACCGGCTCTTCGAGACACCGGATCGACTGGTCGGACAGCATGGTCCGCAGCCACGCGACGTCCCCGGGATCGGTCACCCCGAACAGGCCGAAGGGCGCGGGCAGCTCGGGCAGCGGCGGGACCCGCCAGCCGGTCCCGAGCATGCTCCGGGTGACCGGCATGACGTCGATCGCGTTCTCCCCGTGGGCGGGCACCATCGCGTCGAGGTACACCAGCCGCGCGATCCGCTCCGGCACCTCGTTGGCCACCGCGGAGATCACCAGGCCGGCGTAGCTGTGCCCGACCAGGACGACGTCGTGCAGGTCCGCCTCGACCAGCAGCCGCACGACGTCGGCGGTGTGCGTGCGGAGCCCGACGTCCGGGTTCAGCAGGTGCTTCGTCTCGCCGTAGCCGGTGAGCGTCGGGGTGAACACCGGCTGCCCGCTCGCCGCCAGCCGCGGCACGACCCGCGCCCAGCACTGCCCGGTGTGCCAGGCGCCGTGGACCAGCACATAGGTGATCGCCATGAAGAGCTCCTTAACTGGGACACTGTCCCGTTTACTGTACGGGACAGTGTCCCACTTAGTCGTGGAGGGTCGGCACGGCTCGCAGCCCGTTGATCGCGATCGTGATGTAGCGCCGCACCGCCGAGGCTCGCGCCGCCGGCGTGGCCGCCTGGATGCCACCGGCGGCCATCAGCACCAGGACGATGTCGTCCAGCGTCGTCTCGGGACGCACCCGGCCCACGTCCTTCGCCCGGCGCACCAGCTCGCCGAGCGACTTCAGCGCCCGTTCGCGGTCGGCGGTGAAGTCGAGCGCGCCGGGGAAGGCCGACACCAGCGCCGCGATGGTCCCCCGGTCCCGGGCGTACAGCTCGCCCAGCCGCTCGATCACCGTGCGCAGGCCCCGCCAGGGGTCCGCGTCGGCGAGGCCGTCGTCGACGACGGCGTAACAGGCACGCAGCCGCTCCGCGAACGCCTCGGCGAACAGCTGTTCCTTGGTCGGGAAATGCCGGTACAGCGTCGCCGGGCCGACGCCGGCGTGCCGGGCGATCTCCCGCATCGGCGCGGTCAAGCCTTCGGCGGCGAACACGGCCCGGGCCGCCTCGAGGAGGCGTTCGCGGTTGTCCCGGGCATCCGATCGCCGGATCCGAGGCAAACGATCGGTCACCCTCTCACTTTAGCCGAAACGGACGGGTGCGTCCGTTACGGTCGCGGCCGATAACCCCGATTCCGCAGGAGATGACCGTGAAAGCAGTGGCCGTGCAGACTTTCGGCGACCCCGGCGGCCTGGCCGTCGTCGACCTCCCCGCCCCGCGGCCGGCCGCCGGTGAGGTGGTGATCACCACCGAGGCGATCGGGGTGGGCGGTGTCGACGCCCTGATCCGCAGCGGCGCGTTCGCCGCGTTCGGCTTCGAAGCCGGTCACGTCCTCGGCGGCGAGGTGGCGGGAACCGTCACCGCGATCGGCGCGGGCGTCGACGAGTCGTGGGCCGGCGCGCGCGTCTGGACCCCGCTCCCCAGCGGCGTGGGCGGCGGGTATGCCGAGCAGGCGGTCGCGCGGGCCACGACGCTGGTGCGGCTGCCACCGGGCGTGTCGGCGGTCGACGCGGTGACGCTCGCGGGTTCCGGGGTGGTGGCGCACTTCGGCCTCCGGCACGCCCACTTCGCGCCCGGCGAATCGGTGCTGGTCCGCGGCGCGGCGGGCGGCATCGGGGTGCTGGCGGTCCAGCTCGCGGCGCGCGGTGGGGCGGGCGCGATCGCGGTCACCACCTCGTCGGCCGAGCGAGGGGCCCGGCTGCGCGCGCTGGGCGCCACCCACGTGCTGGACCGCTCCGGCGAGGGATCCACCGGCTACGACGTCATCATCGACATCGTCGGCGGGGAGGAGCTGCCGTCGTTCTTCGCCCGGCTCAACCCCAACGGCCGCCTGGTCGTGGTGGGGGCGATCGCGGGGCCGCCACCGGCCCGGCTGGCCGCGGACATGTTCCCGGCGTTCCGGAAATCGCTGTCGTTCGCGATGTTCAGCGCCGACTCCGTGTCCGATGCGGACCGGCGCACCGTCGCCGGCGAGCTGCTGGCCGCCGCCGGACGTGGCGAGGTGGCCGCGGTCGTCCACGACGTGCTGCCGCTGGCGCACGCGGAACTCGCCCACCGGCAGCTGGACGCCGGGGCGGTGTTCGGCCGGATCGCGCTCGTCCCCGAGTGAGCTCCGCTCCCGGGGACGAGCGCACGCCCTCACCGCTGGTTGCTGAACGCGGCGTCGAACGCCGCCGACGGCTGGTCGAACAGGTGCTCGCGCACGTACTTCACCGCCTCGGCCGCGCCGCGGAGCCGGTCCATCCCGGCGTCCTCCCACTCCACCGAGATCGGGCCGGCGTAGCCGATCGAGTTCAGTGCCCGGAAGCAGTCCTCCCACGGGACGTCGCCGTGGCCGACGGACACGAAGTCCCAGCCCCGCCGCGGGTCCGCCCAGGCCAGGTGCGAGCCGAGCCTGCCGTTGCGGCCGTCGAAGCGCTTGCGCGTGTCCTTGCAGTCGACGTGGTAGATCCGGTCGGCGAAGTCGAGGATGAACCCGACCGGGTCGAGGTCCTGCCAGACGAAGTGCGACGGGTCCCAGTTCAGCCCGAAGGCGGGCCGGTGGTCGACGGCTTCCAGCGCGCGCTTGGTCGTCCAGTAGTCGTAGGCGATCTCCGAGGGGTGGACCTCGTGCGCGAACCGGACACCCACCTCGTCGAAGACGTCCAGGATCGGGTGCCACCGGCGGGCGAAGTCCGCGTAACCGTCCTCGATGTCCTCGCGGCTGACCGGCGGGAACATCGCCACGTACTTCCAGGTCTTCGACCCCGTGAAGCCGATCACGGTGTCCACGCCGAGCTTCGCCGCGGCCCGTGCCGTATCAGCCATCTCGGCCGCCGCGCGCTGCCGGACGCCCTCGGGTTCGCCGTCGCCCCAGATGCGGGACGGCAGGATCGCCTGGTGCCGGTGGTCGATCGGGTCGTCGCAGACGGCCTGCCCGACGAGGTGGTTGGAGATCGCCCAGACCTTGAGCCCGTGTTCGGCGAGCAGCCGCAGCCGTCCCGGCACGTAGTCCTCTTCGGACAGTGCCCGGTCGACTTCGAAGTGGTCGCCAGAGCAGGCGATCTCCAGCCCGTCGTAACCCCACTCCGCGGCGAGCTTGCAGACCTCGGTGAACGGCAGGTCGGCCCACTGGCCGGTGAACAACGTGACGGGACGGCTCATTTCTCCTCCACCGGAGTCCATTGCGCTTCTGCGGCCGCGCTCGTTTCGACGGCGGCCAGCACCCGCTGGACGCGCAGGCCGTCATCGAAGCTCGGCGCGGGGTCGGTGCCCGCGCCGATGGCGTCCAGGAGGTCGGCGACCTCGTGGGTGAACGTGTGCTCGTAGCCGAGCAGGTGCCCCGGCGGCCACCACGCGCCGACGTACGGGTGCTGCGGTTCGGTGACGAGGATGCGCCGGAACCCGGCTTCGGTCCCGGTGCCCTCGTACCACTGGAGTTCGTTCATCGCCTCGAAGTCGAACGCCAGGCTGGCCTTCGACCCATTGACCTCCAACCGCATGGCGTTCTTGCGGCCCAGCGCGAACCGGGTCGCTTCGAAACTCGCCACGGCTCCCCCGGAAAGCCGGGCCAGGAACAACGCCGTGTCGTCGACGGTCACCGCGTCCGTCCCACCGCTCTCGGACGGCCGCTGCTTCACGAAGGTGTTCGTCAGCGCCGAAACGCCGGTGATCACCTCCCCGGTGACGAACTGGGCCGCGTCGACGATGTGCGCACCCAGGTCGCCGAGCGCCCCCGAACCCGCGGATTCGCGACGCAGCCGCCAGGTCATCGGCGCCTGCGGGTCGGACAACCAGTCCTGCAGGTACACCGACCGCACGTGCCGGATCTCCCCGAGAGCCCCACTCGCCACCAGCTTCCTGGCGTGCGCGAGCGCGGGCACCCGGCGGTAGTTGAACGCGACCATGGCCCGCACCCCGCGCTCACGGGCCCGCCGCGCCGCCTCGGCCATCGCCTCGGCTTCGGCGACCGAGTTGGCCAGGGGCTTCTCGCACAACACGTGCTTCCCCGCCTCCAGCGCGGCGATCGCGATCTCCGCGTGGCTGTCCCCCGGCGTGCAGACGTCGACCAGGCCGACGTCGTCCCGGGCGACCAGCTTCCGCCAGTCGGTCTCGACCGCGTCCCAGCCGAACTTTTCCGCGGCGGCCTTGGCCCGGGCCTCGTCGCGGCCGCCGAGCACGGCGAGTCTCGGCACCAGCGGTGGGTCGAAGAACCGGTGCACGCTGCGCCAGGCGTGCGAATGCACCGCACCCATGAACGCGTGGCCGACCATGCCGATCCCGATGGTTTCCCGTCCCGGGCTCATGCCCCTCCTTCGTTGCGTGCCTTGCGAGAGTCAGGAGTCGAAGCCGACGTCCAGGTACTGGTCCACGTTCTCCTTGGTGACGACCGCCGAGTACGTGGTGATCTCGGCCGGGACGTCGTGCTCGGCGAGATCCCCGATCCCCTTGCCCTGCCCGAGCAGGCGGGCGAGCGCGACCGCCGTGGAAGCCATCGACGGGCTGTAGAGCACGGTCGCCTTGATCGGCGCGGAGTCCGCCTTGATCAGGTTCATCATGTTCTTCGAACCGGCCCCGCCGACCATGATGAACTCCTTGCGGCCCGCGGTGTCGATCGCCGCGTTGACGCCGATGCCCTGGTCGTCGTCGTGGTTCCACAGGGCGTCCAGCTTGGGCGCGCCCTGGAGCAGGTTCGCGGTCTGCTGCTCCCCCGACTCCGAGGTGAACTGCGCCGAGACGCGCGGACCGACCTTGAACCCGACCCGGCCCAGCGCGTCCGCGAAGCCCTTGCTGCGTTCCTGGGTGAGCGGCAGCGAGTCGATCCCGGCGACCTCGCCGATGATCGGGTTCGCCACGTTCTTCTTCTTGAGCTCCGCGGCGAGGTAGTTGCCCGCGTTGACGCCCATCCGGTAGTTGTCGCCACCGATCCACGTTCGGTACGCCAGCGGCGTGTCGAAGATGCGGTCGAGGTTGATCACCGGGATACCGGCGTCCATCGCCTGCCGGCCGACCGCGGTGAGCGCCTTGCCGTCGAAGGGCAGGATCACCAGGACGTCGACCTTCGCGTTGATCAGCGTCTCCACCTGGGAGATCTGCTGGTTGACGTCGTTGGTGCCCTCGGTGGCGGTGAACTTCACCTCGCTGAACTTCTGCGCCTGGGCCTTGGCGTTCTTGGTGATCGCCGCGATCCAGCCGTGGTCGGCGGCCGGCGCGGAGAAGCCGATGGTGATCGGCTTGCCCGGCTGGGCGTTGCTGCCCGCATCGGCGACCGGCGCGTTCGACGCCGAGTTCGCCGGCGTGTTCGACGTGCAGCCGGCCAGCACCGCACCGGCGCCGACGGCGGCCCCGCCCAGCAGGAATCCCCGGCGGCCGAGGAAGGGTTGTCCGGCCATGATGACCTCCATCGGTGGTGAACTAACTCCCGGTCCTGGCTTTCCCGGCCCGGAACTGCAAGAGCACGGCGAGCACGATGATCACGCCCTTGGCGATGTTCTGGATGTCGGTGTCCAGGTTGTTCAGCGTGAAGATGTTCGACAGCACCGTGAAGATCAGCACGCCGACCAGCGTGCCGATGAGCGAGCCGCGGCCGCCGGTCAGCAGCGTGCCGCCGATGACCACCGCCGCGATCGCGTCGAGTTCGTAGAACATGCCGTTGGTCGACGCGCCCGCCGTCGTCCGCGCGACGACCATGAGCGCGGCGATCCCGCAGCAGAGCCCGGCCACGCCGTAGACGAGCGCGAGGTGCCGCTTGACGTTGATGCCCGCCAGCCGCGACGCCTCGATGTTGCCGCCGACCGCGTACGTGCGGCGGCCGAAGGTGGTGCGGTTGAGCACGACCCAGCCGACCGCGAACACCAGCGCGAACAGCCAGATCAGCGTGGGGATGCCGAGGAAACCGCCGCGGAAGAAGGCCAGGAAGTCCTGGTCGGCGACGACCTGGGTGCGCCGGCCGCTGATCCGCTCGGCGAGCCCGCGCGCCGAGACGTACATCGCCAGGGTGGCGATGAACGGCACGACCTTCCCGTAGGCGACGAGCACGCCGTTGACCAGCCCGCAGCCGAGGCCGACCGCCAGTCCGCAGAGGACCATCACCCACGGGCCGTACGACTGGGTCGCCAGCGTGGTGAGCCAGACGCCGGCCAGGCCGACCATCGAGCCGACCGACAGGTCGATGCCGCCGCTGATGATCACGAACGTCATCCCGACGCTGACCACGCCGATCGCCGCGGCCAGCCGCAGGATCGTCGAGATGTTGCTTTCGGTGAAGAACAGCTCGGGCCGGGTGAACTGGCCGACCAGGCACAGCACGACGAGCACGCCGGCCAGGCCGAGCAGCCGCGGATCGGCGGCGAAGGCGAACCGCTTCCGTTCGGTGGGCAGCGCTTCCTGGGGCGGTGCTTGGGTTTCGGTCATGCCGCGCTCCCCTCGAGAATCACGTCGAGCACCTCGGCCTCGGTCAGTCCCGTCGAGCGCCGGTCGGCGAGGACGCGGCCCTCGCGCAGCACCAGCACCCGGTCGGACAGCCCGAGCACCTCGGGGATCTCACTGGACACCAGCACGATCGCGACGCCGGTGGCGGCCAGCTCGTCGATCAGCCGGTACAGCTCGGCGCGGGCGCCGACGTCGACCCCGCGCGTCGGCTCGTCGAGCAGCAGCACCCGGCACCCGCGGACCAGCCACCGCGCGAGCACCGCTTTCTGCTGGTTGCCACCGGAGAGCGTGCGGACGATCCGCCGCGGGTCGGCGGGCCGCAGGTCGAGGCGGCGCAGGCTCGTGCCGGCGTCGGCCAGTTCCTTGCCGCGCTCGGTGAACCCGAGCTTCGCGTAGCGGCCGAGGCTGGCCAGGGTCACGTTGTGCACCACCGGCAGGTCGAGCAGCAGGCCCTGGCTCTTGCGTTCCTCGGGCGCGAGGCCGATCCCGGCCTTCACGGCGGCTCGGACGTTGCCGGTGCTCAAGGGTTTCCCCTGCACGGTGATGGTGCCGGAGTCGGCCTTGCGCGCGCCGAAGATCGTCTCGAGCAGTTCGCTGCGGCCCGAGCCGACCAGCCCGGCGATGCCGACGACCTCGCCGGCGTGGACGGTGAAGCTCACGTCCTCGAACTCGCCTTGCCGGGAGAGGTGCTCGACCGCGAGGGCGGTCTCCGGCCGGGCGTGGCCGTCGTGGCGCGGCCCGAAGACCGTCTCCACCTTGCGCCCGGCCATCAGCGCGACGAGGTCGGCGGTCGGTGTCGCGGCGGCGTCGAGGCCGGTGCCGACGGTCCGGCCGTCCTTGAGCACGGTCACCCGGTGCCCGATCCGGCGCAGCTCTTCGAGCCGGTGCGAGATGTAGACGACCGCGACGCCGCCGGCGGTCAGCTCGCCGACGATCCGGAAGAGGTTGTCGACCTCCTCGCCGGCCAGCGCGGCGGTGGGTTCGTCCATGACGAGCAGCCGGGCGTCGTGGGCGAGTGCGCGGGCCATCGAGACGAGCTGCTGCCCGGCGGCGGAGAGTCTGCCGACCTCGGTCGAGGGCCGGATGTCCGGGTGCCCGAGCCGGGCCATCAGGCGGGCGGCCTCGACGCGGGCCTGGGAGATCCGGGTGAACCCGAAGCGGGCGCGTTCGCGGCCGAGGAAGATGTTGTCCGCCACCGAAAGCCCGGGCACCAGGTCGAGCTCCTGGTACATGGTGGCGATGCCCAGCCGCAGGGCATCGACCGGCGAACCGAGTTCGACGCGCTCGCCGGCCCAGGTCAGCTCCCCCTCGTCCGGCCGGTGCGCGCCGGAGAGGACCTTGATCAGCGTCGACTTCCCCGCGCCGTTCTGGCCGAGCAGGCAGTGCACCTCGCCGGGCTCGACGTCGAGGTCGACGCCGTCGAGGGCCCGGACGCCGGGGAACGTCTTCACGATCCCGCGGACGGACAGCAGGCTCATGCGCACACCTCGCCGGCGCTCGGTGCCGCCTGAGCCGGAAGCGGGGCCGCCAGGTGCGCGGCGCCCCGCAGCGGGCACGCAGGCCGAGCCCGGACGCCACGCCGAGTTCGTGGACCGCCGTCACCGCCCGCTGGTAGCCGGATGCGGTCCTTGAGGAGCGCGACGCGGCCTTCGACGCCGGGAGCCGGATCGTGCAGCGGGTCGCCCGGGCCCGCGGCCGCGCGCAGGACCGCGGCCAGGTTCGCCTTCGTCTCCAGGCACCCCGTCCGCCCGCAGGGACACCGCTCGCCGGACGGGTCGACGGCGATGTGCCCGACTTCCCCGGCGAAACCGCGCGCGCCGCGCAGGATCGTGCCGCCGGAGACGAACCCGCCGCCGACGGCCGTTCCGCCGCTGCGCAGCGCCCGCAGGACCGCGGCCAGCTTCGCCGTACGCGGGCTCGCCGAGCCGGCTCGCCTCGTTTCGGTGACGGCCACGGTGCCCCCATCTTGCGCTGGCTACTGAACGCACTTTGTCGCCCAGGCAGCGAAAGTAGGGTGACCCGCATCACTCGTCAAGGTGACACCGGGACGTTAAGTCGGGTTTTCACCCGGATAGACGTGCCAAACCGGACAGACTTTCGATCACTGCATGCAAAAGTCTGTCCAGTTTCGACGTTACACACCGGACACGTTCAGCAACTCTGAGTAGACGGACGTGTTCAGCTGCTGAGCGTGAAAGCCCGGTCCGTGGCCGACCAGGCGGCCCCGATCACGCCCGCCGTCTCGCCGAGTTCGGATAGGACGATCGGGAGGTTGCCGGTGGCCAGCGGCAGGGAGCGGCGGTACACCGCACTGCGGACCTCGGCGAGCAGCTGGTGCCCGAGCTGGGCCACGCCGCCGCCGATCACCACCATGCCCGGGTTGATGAAGCAGACGAGCGAGGCGATGACCTGGCCGAGCCGCCGGCCGCCGTCGCGGATGAGGTTGACCGCGCCGGCGTCGCCCGCCGCGGCGGCCCCGCCGACGTCTCGGGCGGTGACCGCCCCGCGTGCGGCGGCCGCCTCGGCCAGGTGCGCCGACCGGCCGCTGCGCGCCAGGGCCAGCCCGTCGCGGGCCAGCGCGGCCCCGCCGAAGTAGGCCTCCAGGCAGCCGACCTCGCCGCACGCGCAGGTCGGGCCGAAGTCGTCGAGCCGGATGTGCCCGATGTCGCCCGCCGTGCCGGCGACCCCGCGGTAGACCTTGCCGCCGAGCACGATCCCGCAGCCGATCCCGGTGCCGATCTTGACGAACATCAGGTCGTCGGTCGAGCGCGCGACCCCGGCGTGCCGCTCGCCGAGCGCCATCGCGTTGACGTCGTTGTCCACCGCGACCGGGCAGCCCCAGTGGCCGCCGAGGTGGTCCCGGACGTTGAACCGGTCCCAGCCCGGCATGATCGGCGGCGCGACGGCCATCCCCTCGGCGAAGCTGACCGGACCCGGCAGCCCGATGCCGGCCGCGATCAGCCGGCCGGGCGCCTCGTCGCGGATCTTCGCCGCGAGCTCGGCCACCCGCCGCAGCACCGGGTGCGGCCCCTGCCGCACATCGCCGTCCTCGACCGTGTGCGCGAGCACCTCGCACGAGGCGTCGGTGACCGCCACCCCGACCGACGTCGCGCCGACGTCCACCGCGAGCACCCGCAGCTCGCCGGCGAGCCGGACCAGCGTCGAGCGCCGCCCGCCCCGGCTGGCCGAGGGCCCCGCGGCCTCGACGAGCCCGACCTCGGCGAGCCGGGCCACCTCGGCGCCCACCCGGGCGCGCGGCAGTTCGAGCCGCTCCCCCAGCTCGACCCGCGACATCGGGCCGTCGTCGCGGAGCAGGGTCAGCAGCCGGGTCTGGTGCCGGGTTTCGACCATCGACTGCTCCGGGGTGGATACCGTGCTCATTCGCCTCAGCCTACTGCGTCGGAACCGGTGCCCGGCCGGCTGACGCCGGTGACCGGAGGTCCGTGTGGGGGTCACCCGAGCCGGTGCCATGCGCCGCGAACCCGTTCGACCGCGCCGGTTCCGGGGCAGCCTCCCGCCATCACGAACCGGCTCTACGACAGGAGGATCGCCATGCGACGGATCACGGCCGCGCTGGGTGCGTTGGCGTTGACGACCGGAGTCCTCATCGGCACGACGGCAACCGCCTCGGCCCAGGCGGAAAGCTGGCCGGTGGGGACCTGCGTCGGCAGCTCTTTGGAGATGTTCGCGGTGACGGGTTTGTGCGTCGTTCCCCGGAACTTCCCGGTGCTCACCAGCCCGGCCACCTGACGAGCCCGGCGGGGCGGTCGTGGCCATCGAGGCCCGGCCGCCTCACCGCACCGGCACCGGAAAGTCCGGCAGGGTGAGCGCCGAGTGCTCCGGCCGGGGCGTGCGCCGCCGTGCCGTGGTGAGCTGGCGGAGCGCGGTGTTGCGGCGTTCCAGGGCTTCCGCCGTCGCGGGGAACAGTGTCGCCTGGCCTTCGCTCACCAAGGCCTGGTTGGCTTCGGCGAAGCCCCGCAACCGGTTCTCGTAGGCGGCGAAGGCCGCCGTGTGGTCGGGGATGGTCGCGAGCGCGTGGCCGAGCAGGTACGCGCCCGCGAGGGCGAGGCTGGTGCCCTGCCCGGTCAGGAACGACGGCGCGTGGGCGGCGTCGCCGACGAGCGCGACGCGGCCCTCCGACCAGCGCGGCAGGTGGATCTGGCTGATCACGTCGACAAACAGGTCGTCGGCTTCGCGCATCGCCGCGACCATGCGCGGGATTTCCCAGCCCTCGCCCTCGAAGGTGCCGGCGATCAGGTCGCGCTGGGATTCGGGGTCGCGGAACGCCTCCAACGGCGGCTCCGGCCGGGCGGAGACCAGGAATCCGTGGAGTTCCTCGCTGTCGAGGACCGCGTACAGTGCCGCTCCCTTGCCGGGCGTGCTCCACGCGAGCCCCTCGCGGAAGAGCCCGAAGTCGTTGGGCATGGTGAAGCCGGCGAAGCAGTAGCCGAGGTAGTGGTGGAACGGTGCCTCGTCGCCGAAGACGAGCTCCCGGGTCCGGGAGTGCAGGCCGTCGGCGCCGATCACCAGGTCGTAGGTGTCCCGGTGGCCGCTGCGGAAGGCGACGTCGACGCCGTCGGCGTGGTCGGTGAGAGTCTCGACCGTGTCACCGAACCGGACCTCGGCGTCGTCGCGCACCAGGTCGTACAGCGTCCGGATCAGGTCGCCCCGGCGGACCTCGAGGTCTTCGCCTTCGACGCCGCCGATGATGTCGTCCGGGGCCACGGCCGCGATTTCGCTGCCGTCGGCGTCGAGGAAGGTCAGCCGCCGCGTCGAGATGTGCAGGTCCCGCAGGCGGGGCAGGATCCCCATCCGTTCGACGGCGTCCAACGCCGTACCGCGGACGTCGATGGGATAGCCGCCGACCCGGAGTTCGGGGGCCTTCTCCACGATCGTGACCGCGAAGCCGGCCCGCTGCAGCCAAAAGGCCAGGGCCGGGCCGGCGATGCTGGCACCCGAAATCAACACCCTCTTCATGAGATCTCCCATAGCTAAGTTAGGTATCCAAATTCGAAGTGCGACAATGCGCGTGATCAACCCCCGACCAGACTGACTATATACCTAAGTTAGCTATCTAAGAGGTGTGATGGCCGCCACAGAAGCGGGCGACGGGTCCGACCTGCGCGCCGTGCTGCCCCGGATCCTGCAGCTGGGCACCCTGATGAACCGCAGCGGCCTCGGCGAGCGGGCGATGAAGCGGATCGGGGCCGACCTCGACCGGCCCGGGCTCTCGATCATCCTCGCCCTGCACCTGACCGGGAAGGCGATGCGCGTCGGGGAGATCGCCGACCGGATGCAGGTCGCCGGGCCGCACGTCACGCGGCACCTGCACGTGCTCGAACGACGGCGGCTCGTGCGCGGCCTGGCCGACCCCGACGACCGGCGCGCCCGGCTGGTCGAGCTGACCCCCGACGGCGCCGAGATCGCCGACCGCTACGTCTCCACGCTGCTCGGCTGGTTCGGCGACGCGTTGGCCGGCTGGGCGCCGGAGGACCGCCGCACCTTCTACGACCTGCTCCTCCGGTTCACCGACGACCTCGCGGCCTTCCTGTCGGCGATCGGCGAAGAGGACTGACGGCCGGCGGTCCCCGGCCCGCCTCAGCCGCAGCCGCCGACGAAGTCCACAACGGACTCCGCGAACAGCTCCGGCTCCTCGAGGTGCCCGAAGTGACCGCTGTGCTCCAGCACGACCAGGCGCGCACCGGGGATGAGCTCGTGCAGCTCGCGCGCCCAGCGGGGACCGCAGATCACGTCGTACCGGCCGCCGATCACCAAGGCCGGCACGGTCAGCGCGCCGAGCGCGGCCCGGTCGTCGATGGTGTCCGGCACGAGGTCGGCGGCCAGCCCGGAGATGTGCGTGCCGCGGGTGGTCGCCCGCAGCGGCGCGAATTCCGCCTCGCGGCCCCAGTAGTCGGCGAAGTACGCCGGCAGCAGCCCACGCAGGGCGGCGTTCATCTCGTCGTCGTCCGAAATCGACGCGGTCGCCTGCAAAGCGGCCAGCACCTCGGGCAGCTCGGGCCGATCGGCGTTGCGGCGGGCGAACTCCGCGACGTTGCGCTGGGCTTCGGCGCCGTGTTCCGGTCCGGTGACCGGGGCGCTCCCGTACAGCACCACGCCGGCGACGCGGTCCGCGTGGTGCAGCGCGAAGTACTGCGCGACGAACCCGCCGTGCGAATGGCCGAGGAGGTACGGCGCGGCGACGCCGAGGTGGTCGAGCAGCGCGAGCAGGGCGCGGGCGTGGCGTTCGCGGGGGTAGCCGTGCGGGTGGGACGCCGGCCGCCCGGAGCCACCGGTGCCGATCGGCTCGACGTAGACCGTGGTCAGGTGCGGTTCGAGCGCCGGCAGCCGGAGGAGGCCCAGTCCCCGCCGGGGAGCACGACGCACACGGGACCGTGGCCGTGCACGTGGTAACGCTGGCGGACGCCGTCGAGCTCGACGGTGTGGGTGCCGATGTCCATGTGGTTTCTCCGAAATCCGTGGGGTGGGACACCGGCACGATGGGGTCGCCGACGGGAAGTTCGACCGGCCGGGCATGGCGTGCGTCACAGCTCGCTCCGGGTGGGAAGATCGACTGCGTGAGCCCCCTCGAGATCGAGCTGGCGCGCAGCGCACAGGCCGGGAGCGCGAGCGCGCTGGGTATGCTGCTCGCCCGGCACCAGGCCGGCATGCGTGCGGTGGCGCTGAGCATCCTCGGCTACGGGCCGGACGCCGAAGACGCCGTGCAGGACGCCGTCCTGATCGCCTTGCGCCGGATCGGCACCCTGCGGTCCGCAGCCGCCTGAACCAGGCGCGGGCGAAGCTGGCCGAAGCCCTGCCGGCCACGGCGGACGAGGCCTACGACGACGCGGCCGCGCGCAACGCGGCCAGCGCGCGGGAGGCCGGCGACACGCTGGCGGCCGCCCGCCGGGGTGCATTCGCCGCGGTCGTCGCCGACCGCTGGTCCCCCGGCCTGCACATGACCAGCGGCCAGGGCTACCGCGGTGGCGTGGCGATGGCGGTGCAGGGGATGGACCTGGACCTGCGCCGGGGCGTGCGCCAGAAGTTCGTCCACGCGGTCACCAGCCGCGACACCACGGTGTGGGAAATGGAGCTGATCAGCCCACCGCACGACCCGCACCACTGCCCGCCGGCGGTGGTCTGGCTGATGTCCCACCCCGAGGGGCGGGTCGAGCGCCTGCGGCTGTTCTTCCCGGTGCTCAGTGCTGGGCGAACTGCCGGTTCGCCGGCTGGCTGACGCCGGCCTTGACCGGCAGCGCGTCGATGACCAGCCGCTCGCCGTAGATGTCGGTGACCGCGACGGCCCCGCCGCACCCGGCGCCGTTTTCCGACAGGAAGTAGTTGTAATCGGTGCGCTGGAGCCGTTTCCAGCTGCTGCCGGCGCGGACTTCCAGCCGGGCCACCGGATTGCGGTGGTCGAGCACCTGGATTCCGCACCAGTACTGGGACGATCCTTCTTTGTAGCGAAGCGAAATCTGCTTCGCCGACGGCTGGCTCACCAGTTTCCAGGTGACCGGGATTTCCCCGCGGACCCGCGCCCCGAGGCGGTCGAACGCCTTCGGGTTCAGGTCCAGCTGCCCGACCCGGCACGGCGCCGGGCACAGGTTGGTGATCCGCACCGTCACGCTCGCGCCCCCGGCCGCGTGGACTTCGACGTAGGCCCCGCACGCCTGGGAGCCTTCGAAGTCGGCGACGTTCATCGCCGCGTTCAACGGATCCGGGCTCGCGTCGTACCCGCACGCGCCGGTGCCGTCCGTGTCGTAGAAGGTGGCCACGCCGGAGTGGCTCGCCCCGGGCTTGATCCGCCCGGCGAGCGGCGCGTCGGCCGACCCGGCCGCGGACGTCGGCGCCGTGACGCTGGAGGACGCGGGGGTGGTCGTCGTGGCCGAGGGCGAAGGCGGCGACGTGCTCACGGGCGGGGTGGTGACGGCGGTGCCGATCACCGGAGCGGCGTCCGCTCGGTTCGCCGCTTCGGCGGGGGCCGGGCCGGCCGCCCGGGTCACGACCAGGACGACGACGGCCGTCGCCACCACGAGCAGCGCCACCAGTGACACGATCACCGCGCGTTTGGGCACCGCACCTCCTGGACCGTGGGCCGGATCGCTGGTCCACAGTAGACAGCACCCGGGGGCGGGTCAACGACGGTGTGCCGGACAATGTGAGCGTTAACACAATGGTGACGCAAAGCCGGCCACGTCGACCTCAGGCGGCGAAGAGGATGTGGCGCAGGGTGCGGGACAAGTGGTCGATCAGCGCCGGCACCGGCAGTTCTGCGAGCGGCCCGGTGCGGGCGATGTACCGGTTGACCGTCACGCCGATGAGCTGCGCACCGAGCATCGAGACGCGGGCGGCGACATCCTCGCCGTCGAGGACTTCGCGGTAGGCCCGGATGCTGCTCGCCTCCATCGCGCTGTACAGCTTCGTCGCCGCCTGCTGGTCGGAGGCGATGCTGCGCAGCAAGACCACGAGGGGGTCGACCGCGGCGTTGGCCTCCATCCGCTCCACGTAGCCGCGCGCAACGCGCTCGGGCAGCGTCTCCAGGTCGCCGGCGATCACCTCGTCGAGCTCCCGGTGGCCCGGGACGGCGGCGAGGAACAGCTGCTCCTTCGACCCGAACTGCCGCAGGACCAGGCCGTGCGTGACGCCGGCGCGGGCCGCGATGTCCCGCACCGTCGCGCGGGCGAACCCGCGTTCGCCGAAGGAGGCGCGGGCCGCGTCCAGGATGGCCTGGCGGTGGCCTTCCGGGTCGCGCCGATGGGGGCGTCGGGTCATGTCCCCCAATTTACCAAGTGGTCAGCAAGCCGCTTATGCTGCTTAATGACCAACTGGTCAAGAGAACGGAGAGAGCTCATGAGCACCATGATGATCATCGGCGGCACCGACGGACTCGGCCGCTTCATCGCCCAGCGGCACGCGGACCAGGGCGGCACCGTGGTGATCGCCGGCCGCGACGCCGCTCGGGCCGAGGCGGTCGCGAAGGAAATCGCGCCGACCGCGACCGGCCTCGGTCTGGACCTCTCCCGGCCGGAGACCATCGCCGCTTCGGGCGCCGGCGCGCCGGCCCTCGACCACCTGGTCGTCACGGCCAGCCACCAGCGCCCGAACACCTTGCGGAACTTCGACATCGCCGAGGCGATCACCGCGGTGACGACGAAGCTGGTCGGTTACGCCGAAGCCGTCAGAGTGCTGCGAGAGCGCTTCACGCCCGATGCGTCGGTCGTCCTCTTCGGCGGCCTGGCCAAGGAACGGCCCTACCCGGGCTCCACGGTCGTCACCACCGTCAACAGCGCCGTCACCGGCCTGGTGAAGACGCTCGCCATCGAGATCGCGCCGCACCGGGTCAACGCCCTGCACCCGGGCCTGGTCGGCGACAGTCCCCGCTGGCGCGACGCCGACCTCGGGGCACAGGTCGAGCGCACCCCGATCGGGCGGCTGGTCACCATGGCCGAGATCGCCGACGCGACCGGGTTCCTGCTCCGCAACGGCGGGATCAACGGCCACGACCTGTTCATCGACGGCGGTTTCCTCACCCGGTGATCCGGAGCGGGCAGCAGACAGGGACTTCCGGGCAAACTTCGGTTACCCCTCGTCATCACCCGATGGTGTGGTGTTAACTGGCGCGACAGGCAGAGAGCGTTTCCCCCACTCGGCTGCGACGGCACAAAGCAGTACCGGTTCGCCCGCCCCGCCCGGAAAGGCCCGTTCGCGATGCGAGTGTCCGCCCCGCTGTCGTCCGGTCAGCAGCGCCTTTGGACCGTTTCCCAGCTGGACGGCGCGGGACCGGCCTACAACGAGACCATGGCCTTCACCCTGCGGGGACCGCTGGACCGCGAGGCACTGCACCGGGCCTTCGCCGCGTTGGCCGACCGCCACGAAGCCCTGCGGACCCGGATCGTCGTCGAAGACGGCCGGCCGGTGCAGGTCGTCGAGCCCGCCGGCCACGGGTTTCCGTTGGTCGTCACCGAGGTCGCCGGGCCGGGTGAAGCGGCCGAGCTGCGGCGGAGCGATCCGTTCGAACCGTTCGACCTGACGCGGGCGCCGCTGGCCCGGGCGCGGTTGCTGGCCGGGGCCGGGGCGCCGCCCCCCGATCTCCACGCTACCGGGGAGCACCGACAGTTCCGGGACGACGAGCAGCACGTCCTGCTGATCACCGTGCACCACGTCGTCTTCGACGGCTGGTCCCGGACCCTGCTGCTGCGGGAACTCGGCGTCCTCTACGCCGCGCAGCTGAGCGGCACGGAACCGGACCTGCCGCCCGCGCGGCCCTACCGCGACCACGCCCTGGCGCAGCAGGACTGGCTGGCCGGCGACGGCCCGGCGCCGCACGAGGCCTACTGGCAGGAGCGGCTCGACGGGGTGCCGCCGGTGCTGGAGCTGCCCGCCGACCGGCCGCGCCCGGCCCGGCAGGACTTCCGCGGCGCGCGGGTGCCCGTGGCCCTCGGACCGGACCTCACCGCCCGGCTGACAGCGGTGGCGCGCGAGCACGGCGTCACGCTCTACTCCACCATCCTGACCTGCTGGAACCTTCTGTTGTCCCGGCTTTCCGGGCAAACTGACATCGTTGTCGGCGTCCCCACCGCCAGCCGCGGCGCCGGCGGCGAGTACCCCGACACGCTCGGGTTCTTCGTCAACACGCTGGCCGTGCGCGCCGACCTGTCCGGTGCCCGCACCGGGGCCACCCTGCTCAAGGAGGTCCGCGCGGCCCTGCGGGGCGCGATCGACCACGCCGAGCTGCCGTTCGAACGGGTCGTCGAGCTGGTGAACCCGCCGCGCAGCCCGGCGCACACCCCGCTGTTCCAGACGATGTTCGCCTGGGTGCCGACCCAGCACGACCTCCTGGAGCTGCCGGACGTGGCCGTCGAACCCCTCGACGTGGAGCACGCCCCCGCGAAGTTCGACCTCGCCCTCGGCCTCGCCGGCGAGAACGGCGACGGCGGCGATGTTCTCGGACACCTCGACTACGCCGTCGCCCTCTTCGACCACGAGACCGCCGAGCGGTACGCGCGGTACCTCGTCCGGTTGCTGGACCAGCTGGCCACCCGGCCGGACGCCGAAATCGCGAGCTACGAGCTCCTCGACGCCGCCGAACGCCGGGAGATCCTCACCGCCTGGAGCACCGGCCCGCGGCCGCGACGACGTCCCGGCGGGCTCGTCGAGCGGTTCACCGCCCACGCCGACACGACCCCGGACGCGCCCGCGCTCGTCTGCGACGGCCGGACCCGCACCTACGGCGAGCTCGACCGCCGCAGCACCAAGCTGGCGAACGCCCTGCGCGCCCGCGGGGCCGGCCGGGGCCGGGTGGTGGGTGTCCTCAGTGGACGGTCGGCGGACCTGGTCACCGCCGTGCTGGCCGTGCTGAAGACCGGCGCCGCCTACCTCCCGCTCGATCCGGCCCAGCCGGCCGCCCGCCGGGCGGCGATGGTCGAGGACGCGTGCCCCGTGCTGGTCCTCGGGCACGACGTTCCCGAGCTCGAGGCCGAAGGCGACGAGACCCGGAGACCGGTCGCAACCGAGCGCGGCGACACGGCTTACGTGATCTACACGTCGGGGTCGACCGGGCGCCCGAAGGGCGTCGCCGTGACCTACCACAGCGTCCTCGCCCTCTTCGACCAGTGGCTGGACCGCTTCGGGGCGACCCCCGGTGAGGCGACGTCGGCGTGGTCGAGCATCGGCTTCGACGCCTCGGTGCACGAACTACTGCTGCCGCTGACCACGGGCGCTGTACTGCACATCGCGCCCGAGGACGTCCGGCCCGATCCGGCGGCCTTGATGGCGTGGCTGCGGGAACACCGAGTGGTGCAGGCCTTCCTGCCACCCGCCTACGTCCGGTGGGTCGACGAAGATCCCACGCGCGTGCACGGGCTCGCGTTGCGGCAGCTGCTGACCGGCGTCGAACCACTGCCGGAGGCCGCGCTCGCCCGGTTCGCCGCCGCTCTGCCCGGGCTGCGGATCTGCTTCGGCTACGGGCCGACCGAAGCCACCCTCTACGCCACCGCGCACGTCGACCCGCAGCCACGGGACCGCCCGGCGCCGATCGGGCGGCCGCTGCCCGGCTCGCGGGTGTACCTCCTCGACGAGCGGCTGCGCCCGGTGCCGCCGGGTGTGGTGGGCGAGGTCTTCCTGGCCGGCGACTGCCTGGCCCGAGGGTACCTGCACCGGCCGGGGCTGACCGCCGAGCGGTTCGTGGCGGATCCGTTCGTTCCGGGCGAGAGGATGTACCGCACCGGTGACCTCGCTCGATGGCTGCCGGACGGCCAAGCCGAGTACGCCGGCCGCCGCGACGACCAGATCAAGCTGCGGGGGTTCCGCATCGAGCCCGGCGAGGTGACGGCCGCACTGCTGGCCGTGCCCGGCGTCCGGGAGGCCGCCGTGCTGGTGGACCGCGAAGGCGAGCCGCGGCTCGTCGCCGGCGTCGCCGGCGAGCCGCGGACTCCGCACGAGTGGCGGGCCGCGCTGGCGGACCGGCTGCCGGACTACATGATCCCGTCGGTGTTCGCCGAGTTCGACCGGCTGCCGCTGAGCCGCAGCGGCAAGCTCGACCGCGACGCCGTCCTGGCCCGCGCCCGGGCGAGCGCACCGGCAGCGGTCAACACCGCGGCCCCGCGCGACCACGTCGAACTCGCCCTGCTGCGGATCTGGCGCGATCTGCTGCTGCACCCCGCGATCGGCGTCTCGGACGGCTTTTTCGACGTCGGCGGCACGTCGATCTCGGCGATCAAGCTGGCCCACGCGATCGGCGCGGAGTTCGGCCGCGAGCTGCCGATCCGGGACGTCATCCTGCACCCGACCATCGAGGCGCAGGCCGCGCTGCTGCGCACGGACCGCCCACCGGCGGGCGGCAGCCTGATCGAGTTCCGCCGCGGCGCCGGGCGCGCCCGGGTCGTCTGCGTGCACCCGGCGGGCGGCACGGCGTTCTGCTACCTGCCGCTCAGCGCGGCCCTGCCCGAGGACGCCGGTGTCGTGGGCATCCAGTCTCCCGGGCTCAACGCCGGTGAAGCGCCGCTGCCGAGCGTCGAGGCGATGGCCGAGGAGTACCTGCGGCTGGTCGCCCCGCGGCCGGAGGAAACGCTGGTCCTCTGTGGACTTTCGTACGGCGGTTTGGTCGCCTACGAAATGGGTCGCCGGCTCGCGGAGCACCACCCGCGCGTCAGCGTCGTCCTGCTCGACACCACCGCCACCGACGACCCCGCCGGGAAGGCGGCCATCGAGCCGGTGCCCGCGGCCGAGTTCCGCGAGAAACTGGTCCGCTTCAACGGGATGTACCCCGGGATCGAGGATGCGCAGATCGAGCGCTACCACCGCACGTACAACCACAACCGGCTGACCGCCCGCGAGCACGATCCGGGCGAGACGGCGGCGCGCGTGGTGTTCGTGCAGGCCGTCGGCGAGGACACCATCCCCGGCACCGCCGAGTTCTGGCGCCGCCGCGCCCGTGGCGAGTTCGAGGTGGTCCCCGCGGACTGCGGGCACTGGGACATGCTGGAAAGCGACGCGCTGCCGCTGGTCGCCAAGCTGATCTCGGCCGAGCTGGCGGCTCGATGACGTCGATCGCCCGCCGCGTCCACGACCGGGCCCTGCGGCACCCGGACGCCCTCGCCGTGTCCGACGGCCTCCGCCGGCTCACCTACGCCGAGCTGAACGCGGGCGCCGCCGCCGTCGCGGAAGCCCTGGCCCACCGGGGAATCCGCCCGGGTGACGCGGTCGCCGTCGCGTTGCCGCGGTCGGCGGAGCTGATCCAGGTCATGCTGGGCGTGCTGCGCCTCGGCGGCCAGGTCGTCCCGCTGGACCGGCAGAGCCCGCCCGCGCGCCGGGACGCCATCCTCGCCGACGCGCGCGCGGCCACCGTCGTCAGCGACGAGCTGCCCGGCGTCACGCCGGCCGAACTCCTGGCCGAACCCGCCGAAGCGGGCACGCCCGCCGAGCCCGCACCGGCGTCGTTCCTCTTCGCCACCTCCGGCACGACCGGGCGGCCCAAGGGCGTCGAGGTCCGCGACGCCGGGATCCTGCGGCTGGCCGAACCCGGCTGGCTCGACATCGGCACGCGGTTCGCCTGCCTGGCCAACCCGGCGTTCGACGCGCTCAGCTTCGAGGTCTGGGTGCCGCTGCTGACCGGCGGCACGTGCGTCGTGCTCGACGACGAAACCGTCCGCGACCCGCAGTCCTTCGCCGACGCGCTGGTCCGCGAGCACATCGACACGATGTTCGTGACCGCGACGCTGTTCAACGCGGTCGCCGAGACCGTGCCGGGCAGCTTCGCCACCGTGCGCCGCGTCGTCATCGGCGGCGAGCAGCTCAACGCCCCGCTGATCCGCCGCTGGTACCGGGCCAACCCGGACGCCCCGACGCGGCTGCAGAACGGCTACGGCCCGACCGAGACCACGACGTTCGCGCTCAGCTACGCGATCCCGCGCGGGTTCGACGGCGACGTCGTGCCGATCGGCCGTCCGCTGCCGGGCACCGGCGCGGTCGCGGTGACGCCGGACGAGCGCGTGGCCGCCGAAGGCGAGGTCGCCGAGCTGTACCTCTCCGGAGCCGGCGTCGCGCTCGGTTACCGCGGCCTGCCCGCGGAGACCGCGCGGCGGTTCGTCCGGCTGCCGTGGTTCGACGACGGCCGCGCCCGGTTCTACCGCACCGGCGACCTGGTCCGGGTGCTGCCGGGCGGCCGGTACGCCTACGTCGGGCGCACCGACCGGCAGGTGAAGGTCCGCGGGTTCCGGATCGAGCCGGGCGAACTGGAGCAGCGGCTCCTGGCCCACCCGGAGATCCGGCAGGTCCACGTCGCCGTGCGCCGCGCGGCCACGGCCGAGCTGCTCGCCTTCGTCGTGGCCGGCGAGCTCTCCTACGACGCCTTCGAAGCGCACCTGAGCGAGACCGTGCCGGCCTACATGCGGCCGCACCACGTGTTCCGCGTCGGCGAGCTGCCCCGCAACGCGAACGGGAAGATCGACGAAGCCGCGCTCCTGGCGGGCGGGTTCTCGTCCTGGCGGCCGGAGTCCGGCGGCGACGCGACGGCGTGGGAGCGCGAGGTCTTGGACGTCGTCACGGAGACCCTCGACGTCCCGGACCTCCGTCCCGGCGACCGGTGGCTGCGGTCCGGGGGCGACTCGCTCAAGGCGTTGCGGCTGCGGTTCGCGATCCGGGAACGCTGGGGCGCGGACCTGGCGCCGTCGGTCGTGCAGCGCGGGACGTTCGCCGATCTCGCCGCGGCGATCTCGGGCGCCGGCCGCGCGGCCTACCCGGAGCCCGGCGCACCGACCACCGCGGCCACCGCACCCGCCACCAGTGAGCAGCAGCGGCTTTGGCTTCTGCAGCAACGAAATCCGGCCTCCACGGCGTACCACGTGCCGCTGGCCTTCCGCGTCACCGGCGAAGCAGACGTCGACGCCCTGCGCCGGGACGTGCGTGGCCTGGTCGAGCGGCACCCGGCGCTGCGCACCGCGTTCGAGGCCACCCCCGACGGCCTGCGGCAGGTGACGAAACCGGCGTACGACCCGTGGACCGAGCCCGGCGAGGACTTCTTCACCGCGCCGTTCGACTTCGCGTCGGGCCGGCTGCTGCGTGCGGCCTGGCGTCCCGACGGCACGTTCCTGCTGTGCCTGCACCACATCGCGGTCGACGGCTGGTCGCTCAACATCCTGTTCCGGGAGCTTTCCGGCGCCTCACCGCGGAGCGCGCACACGCCACTCGACTTCGCCGCCTGGCAGGCCCGCTGGTTCGCCTCCCCCGGCTACCGCGCCCAGCTGACCGACCGCTTCGACGACGCCGAGCCCCTCGGTGAAGCGTCCCTGGCCGGACGGCTGCACACGACCCGCATCGACCGCGAGCGCGTCGACGAGTGGGCCGGCGAGCTGGGCCTGACCCGGTTCCAGCTCCTGCTGGGCGTGTTCGCGTGGAGCCTCTACGCGGTGACCGGGCGGACCCGGCCCCGGATCGCCGCCCCGGTCGCGAACCGGCCGGTGCGCGAGTTCGAAGACAGCGTCGGGATGTTCGCCAACACCGTCCGGCTGCCGCTGACCGTGGACCCGGAAGAAGACCTGGACACCCAGCTCCGCCGGCTCGGCGAAGCGTCCGGTGCGGCCCTGGACGGCCAGGACATCGCGTTCGCCGACCTCGATCCGGGGTACGCGGCCTTCGACTACCTGTTCGTCCTGGAGAACACCGACTTCGCGGCGCTGCGGCTGCCCGGCTGCTCGGTCAGTCCACAGTGGATCGAAGCGGCCGAGGCCAAGTGCGCGCTCACGCTGTCGGTCGTGGAACGCCCCGACGGCTTCGACTGCCTGTGGGAGTACGGCGATGGCCACTTCACCGAAGCCGAGGCGACGGCCCTCGGCGAAGTCTTCGACCGCGCCCTGCACGGCGACGCCCGGACGCCCGACCGCCATGACCACGGCCGTGGTGCGGACACGGGGCTGACGTGGGAAACCGTGGCCGAAGGCTTCGCGCGGCAGGTCGCGCGGACCCCCGACACCCCGGCGTTGACCGGCGGCACGACGCTGACGTACGCCGAACTGGACGCGCACGCGGCCCGGCTCGCCGCCACCCTGCCCGCGGACGCCACCGACATCGCGCTGTACTTCAAGCCGTCGGCCGAGCACGTCGTCGCGCTCCTCGCCCTGGCCCGGCTGAATATCACCGCCGTGCCGCTGGACCCCGCGTACCCGCCGGAACTGCTGCGCGCCATGCTCGACCGGGTCCGGCCGCGCTGCGTCCTGCTCGCCCCCGGGGAAACGTTCGAGACCGATGTCGAGCGGCGGTTCGTCACGCTCACCGGCGGGCCGGTGCCCCACGTCCCGGCCCGGCACGCCGGACGGCCGCTCTACACGCTGTTCACCTCGGGCTCGACCGGCGTGCCCAAGGGCGTGCGCGTCCCGGACCGCACGCTGGCCAACCTGCTGCAGTGGCAGGACGCGCCGCCCGCGGCGACGCAGCAGTTCTCGATGCTTTCGTTCGACGTGTCGTTCCAGGAGATCTTCACGACGCTCTGCGGCGGCGGGGCGCTGCACCTGATCCGCCCGGAATGGCGGCACGACGTCCCGGCGCTGCTGGCGCAGCTGGACACCGCCGGGATCGAACGGATCTTCCTGCCGTACGTGGCGTTGCAGCTGCTCGCCGAGCACGGCGTCCGGCTCGGGCGGTACCCGGCGCGGCTGCGGGACGTGATCACCGCCGGCGAGCAGCTGGTGTGCACGCCGGCGATCCGCCGCTGGTTCGCCGGGCTGCCCGGCGCGCGCCTGCACAACCACTACGGCCCGACCGAAACCCACGTCGTCAGCGCCCTGACCCTCGACGGCGACCCCGCGGCGTGGCCGGACCGGCCCGCCATCGGGCGTCCGGTGGCGAACGCGGTCCTGCGGGTCGCCGACGCCGCGGGCGCGCCGCTGCCGCCGGGACAGGTCGGCGAGCTGCTCATCGGCGGTCTCGCGGCGAACCGCTGTTACCTCGGCGAAGCGGCTCCGGAGAAGTTCGCCGAGCTGCCGGAGCTGTACTACCGCAGCGGCGACCTCGCCCACTTCGACCGCGCCGGGCTGCTGCACTTCGACGGCCGCGCCGACCGGCAGGTCAAGCTCAGCGGCCACCGCCTCGAACTCGGGCAGGTCGAGGCGGCGCTGCTGCGGCATCCGGACGTCGTCAACGCGGTGGTCGCGGCCGAGGACGGCCGGCTGACGGCGTTCCTGGAGTGCCGCCGGACGCCTTCCGCGTCGGAGCTGGCCGATTTCCTGGTGCCGCTGCTGCCGCCGCACGCGCGGGTGGACCGCTTCCGCGTCGTCGACGCCCTGCCGCGCACGCCGAGCGGGAAGCTCGACCGGGACGCGGCTGTCCGCGTGCCGGGGACGGATCTCCACCGGACGGCCGACCGGCCGTCGAGCGAGCTGGCGGCGCTGTTCGAAGAGGTGACCGGTGCGCCGATCGGTCCCGACGAGACGTTCTTCGCCGCCGGCGCCGGCTCGCTGGCGCTGATGCGGTTCCACCTGCGCTGCGCCGAAGCCGGCTACCGGTTCACCGTGGCGGACCTCTTCGAGCACGTCACCCTCCGGGACCTGACGCGCCACCTCGAGAGCGGTCCGGCTCCGGCTCGGGCCGCGGGCCGGGATGCCGCCGACGAGCCGGTGGCGGTCGTCGGCATGGCGGTGCGGCTGCCCGGCGCGCGGGACCTGGCCGCGTTCTGGGAACTGGTCGTCTCGGGTCGCCGGGGCATCGAGGAGTTCCCGGCGGCGGACGGCCTGGTCGGCGCGCGCAGCCTGCCGGCCGATCCGCTGGCGTTCGACCCGGAGCACTTCGGGATCAGTCACCGCGACGCGGCGCTGATGGACCCGCAGCAGCGGCAGCTGCTGATGGCGTGCGTGGAGGCCTTGGCGCACGCCGGGATCACTTCGGGTGCCGGCGTCGGGCTGATCGCGGGCTGTGGGGAGAACACCTACTTCCAGCAGATGCTGCGCGAGGCCGACCCGGCGGCGCTGCCCGACGGCTTCCAGCTGGCCCTGCACCACGAGAAGGACTTCCTCGCCACGAAGGTCGCCTACCACCTCGACCTGACCGGGCCCGCGTTGACGACCCAGACCGCGTGTTCGAGTTCACTGGTCGCGGTCCACCAGGCGGCGGGGATGCTGCGAGGCGGCGAAGCGGACGTGATGCTGGCGGGCGGCGTGCTCGTCGACGTCACCCTGGCCGCGGGGTACCGGTACCGGCCGCAGCACATCTTCTCGGCGGACGGGCACTGCCGCCCGTTCAGCGACGACGCGGACGGCACGGTGGGCGGCAGCGGCGTCGGCGTGGTGGTGCTGAAGCCGCTTTCGGCGGCCCGTCGTGCCGGCGACACGGTGTATGCGGTGCTCACGGGCTCCGCCCTGACCAACGACGGCGCGGTGAAGCAGGGCTACAGCGCACCGTCCCCGGCCGGGCAACGCGCGGCGATCCAGGCCGCGCTCCGGCGGGCCGGCCGCCCGGGCGCGGACGTCGGCTACGTGGAGGCGCACGGGACCGGGACCCGCCTCGGCGACCCGATCGAGGTGGCGGCCCTGCGCGAGGCGATGCCCGATGCGACGGGGTGTGCGTTGTCCTCGGTGAAGAGCCAGCTCGGGCACCTGGGCGCGGCGGCGGGCGTGGTGAGCTTCATCCGCGCGGCCCTGGCGGTGCACCACGGCGTGCTGCCGCCCACGGTCGACTTCCGCGCGCCGAACCCGGCGGTGGACCTGGGGCCGTTCCGCGTGCCGACCCGGGCGGAGCCGTGGCCGGCGGGCCCGCGGGTGGCGGGGGTGAGCAGCTTCGGCATCGGCGGGACGAACGCGCACGTGGTGCTGGAGTCGGTCCGCCCGGTGCCGCCCCCGCGCCCGGATCCGGTGCGGTGCTTGGTGCTTTCGGCGCGCAGCGCAGCCGCACTGCGCCTGGCGGCGGCTCGGGTGGCGGACTACCTGGCCGCACATCCGGAGTCCTATGTGGACGTGCTCCGCCACCTGCAGACCGGCCGCCCGGAAGAGCGCTGGCGCATGGCGGCGGCCTGCGAGGACGCAGCCGCGGCGGTCGAGTGGCTCCGCACCGCCGAGCCCCAAGAGGTGCCCAGCGCGGCGCTTGCCCGGGCAAACGCCGCCTCCACGCCAACCGAACCCCAAAAGGCGCCCAGCGCGCCACTCTCCCCGGCAAACGCCGCATCCGCGCCAGCCCAGCCCCGCCATGCCCCCACCTCGCCGCCGCGCGAGGCCGCCGAGGCGGCTGCCGCTTGGACCGTCGGCGCTCCCGTCGGCTGGAGCCAGGCCCCCTGCCCCGCGCCATGGGACTTCCCGCCGCCCGCCTTCGCCGCGCGCGACTTCGACTTCCCCCGCAAACCCGCCACCACGCGACGGCCCGAAACCGCGTGGCTGCACCAGCCCACCTGGGTCCGCCTCCGCCGCGCGACCACCGCCGCCCCCACCGATCGCGTCCTCGTCATCTGCGGCGAAGGCCCGCTCACCGCCCCCGCCCTCGACGCCGCCTACCCACGCGTCGTGCGGGTCCAGGCCGCAGACCGCTTCGCCCGCCCAAGCCCCGACACCTTCGAAGCCGACCCGGCCGACACCGCCCAGCTCAGGCAAATCCTCGACGTCCTGCCCGACACGGGAATCGACTGGCTGCACACCCTCCCCCTCGGCATCGCCGGACCCGTCGGCGAAGAGTCACTGGACCGCGCGCGCTGGGCCTGCCTCGACACACCCGCCGCTCTCCTACGGGCCGCCCACGACCGTCCACTCAGGACGTGGTGGGTCTCCGCCGGGGCCGTGCCCGCAAACACGCCCGTCACGCACCCCGAGGCCGGGCTGCTCGCCGGGGTCACCGCCGTCGGCCCGCAGGAAAGCGGCCTGCCCGGCCACTGGGTCGACCTCGAACGCCCCGACCTGGACCGAATCGCCGACCTCCTCACCGGACCGACCCCGCCGGAGCGCGTCGCCCTGCGCGCCGGCTTCTGGTGGACGCAGGGCAGCGCGCCCGTCGCAGCTACCGAGGTCGAGCTCCACGACGGCACGTACCTCGTCCTCGGCGGCACCGGCGGCATCGGCACGGCGGTCGCCGAGGAGCTGCTGACCCGCACCAGCGGCCGCGTCATCCTGCTCGCGCGTCACCCCTTCCTGCCTGAGGCGCTCAAACCGTGGGCGGACCGCGTCGACCTGCTGGCCGCCGACCTCAGCACCGTCACCGCCGACGAGATCCCCGGTCCCCTCGCCGGGATCGTGCACGCGGCCGGGACACCGGCCGGCGGCCTGATCGCCACCCGCGGCGCAAGCACGCCGACCGGCAAACTCGCCGGCGCCCTGCTCGTGGAACGGCTCATCGAACGCGACCGGCCGGACTTCGCCGTCTACTGCTCGTCGCTGTCCGCGCAGTTCGGCGGCGCCGGCCAGCTCGACTACGCCGCCGCCAACGGGTTCCTCGACGCGCTCGCCCACCGCGACGGCCCGACCGCCCGGCTCGCCATCGGCTGGGACGTCTGGCGCGACAGCGGCATGGCCGTCACGGCCCTGGAAACCGACACCCGGCACCAGGCCCACCTGGCCGTCGGCCTGAGCGACGAGGAGGGCCGGCGCACCTTCGCCCGCGCACTGGCGACGGGCCTTCCGCACCTCCTGGTCGCGACGACCGGCCTCGACGCCGCCCGCGCCTTCCACGAACGCGAAGCCACGCCGACGGTGAAACCGGCCGCGGCGGACCTGACCGAGGAAGTCCGCGCCCTCCTGGGCGTCGCCGAACTCGATCCGGACGTCCCGCTCTACGACCTCGGCGCCGACTCCCTCACCCTGCTGGACGTCGTCGACTCGGTGAAACGCCTGTACGGCGTCGATCTCGACCTCGCCTGGCTCGGCCCGGAGGTCACGATGTCGGCGTTGCTGGCGAAGCTCGCCGAAGCCGCCGACACCGGCGAAGTGGTCGTGCAGGTCTGGCGCGAAGGCAGTGGCGAACAAGCCGTCTGCCTCGTGCATCCCGTCGGCGGGGACGTGCACGCCTACCGCCCGCTCGTCGAGGCCCTCCCGCCCGGGCTCGGCGTCTGCGTGATCGCCGACCCGGCGCTCGGCAGGCCGGAACCGCCCGGCTGGCCGGTCGCGGACCGGGCCCGCCGGTACTACGCGGCCGTGCGCACGCAGTTCCCCGGCCGCACCTGGCAGCTGGCCGGGTGGTCGTTCGGTGCCTGGGTCGCGGCCGGGATGGCCGCCGAAGCCGAGGCGGCCGGGCAGCCGGTGCGGGCGCTGCACCTCATCGACCCGCCGCCGCCCGGCGCGAGCGCCGCCGGCTACAGCGACGCGCAGCTGGAGACGGTCTTCGAGCGCGAGCTGGGCGCCTCCGGCGGCACCGCGGGCGAGCACGCGCGGCGGCTGGCCCGGGCGTGCCGGGCCAATCTGCGCAGCATGACCGGCCACGAGCTGCCCCGGCTGACCACGACGCCCAGCCACGTCTGGCTCGCCACCGAACCCGAGCCCGGCCTGCCGGTGGCCGGCCGCGACGGCTGGCGCGCCCTGCTCCCCGAACCGAGCGACTGGCACGAACTGCCCGCCACCCACTACGGCATCGTGCGCGCCCCGCACGTCACCGCGGTGGCCGCGGCCATCGGACTGTGAGCCCCACAGAGGGAAAGGAAACCATGGAGCAGTACGAACTCGACGCCGTCAAGCGGATCACGACGCGGCCGGCGCGCGGCTACCGGACCCTGGCGGTGCGGGGCCTGACCCCGGTGCTCGGCGCCGAGGTCACCGGCCTCGACCTGACCCGCGAGCTCACCGACGAGCAGCTCACCGAGCTGAAGACGGCCTTCCTGGACCACCACGTGCTGGTGTTCCGCGACCAGGACATCTCGGTCGAGGACCACAAGCGCCTGGCCACGAGCTTCGGCGAGCTGCGCCCGGTGAACCCGCCGCCCGAGCACGGCGACCCGTACATCCTCGAGGTCGCGACCGCACCGGAGTCGGCCAACGTCTTCGGCAACGGCTGGCACGCCGACGGCACCGCCGACGAGGAGCCGTCACTGGGCTCGATGCTGCACATCACGCGGATGCCGGAACCGGGCAGCGGCGGCGACACGCTCTTCGCGAACATGCACCTCGCCTACGACATGCTGTCGCCGAAGCTGAAGGAGCTGCTGGCCGGGCTGACCGCGATCCACGACGGCGCCCACGCCTTCCGCGGCCACAAGATCCCCGAAGGCTACGAGCCGCCGGTGAGCGAGCACCCGGTGGTGGTGCGGCACCCCGAGACCGACCGGCCCCTGCTGTTCGTCAACCCGGCCTACACCTCGCGCATCCCGCAGCTGTCGGCCGACGAGAGCCAGGCGGTGCTCGACCTGCTGTTCTCGGTCGTGCCGAACCGGCCGATGCTCGCGTGCCGCGTGCGGTGGGAGCCGAACACGCTGGTGTTCTGGGACAACCGGTGCGTCCAGCACCACGCCACCTACGACTACTACCCGCACACCCGCTTCGGCCACCGCGTCGCGATCAACGGCGGCCCGCTCAAAGGCTGACCCCGTCTTCCTCGAGGAGCTCTGACCCATGTCGTCCGAACCCGTGGTGGACGTCCGCGATCCGGCCGTCCTCGACGACCCGATGCGCGGCTACGACCGCATCCTCGCCGCGTCACCGGTCTGCCGGGCCCGGCTGCCGAACGGCGCGGAGGGCTGGCTGGTGACCGGCAGCGCCGAGGTCCGCGCCGTGCTGGCGGATCCGGCCGTGCGCAACGACCCGGCGGGCCTGCCGGGCCAGGGCGCGCAGACGCAGGAGGAGACGTTCCTCGCGCTCGGCACCCCGCGGGAGCACCTGCCCTACCTGCGGGCGAGCCTGCTGAGCCTCGACGGCGCCGAGCACACGCGGCTGCGCCGCAGCATCAGCCACGCGTTCGGCGCGTCGCGGGTCGCCGCGCTGCGCCCGCGGGTGCAGCAGATCGTCGACGCGTTGCTCGATGGCCTCGGCGAGGAGGCGGACCTGCTCGCCGAGTACGCCTACCCGCTGGCCATGGCGGTGGTGTGCGAGATGGTCGGGGTGCCCGAAGCGGACTGGGCGGACTGGTACCGCTGGGGCAAGGTCCTGGTCGACGGCGACCCGGCGCGGATCACGCCGACGCTGGGCGAGATGTTCGCCTACTGCCACGCTCTGGTGGACCGCCGCCGCGCCGAACCGCGGGCCGACCTGCTCAGCGAGGTCGTGGCCCAGGACGACCTGACCGACGTCGACGCCGTGGCCCTGGTCGTGTTCCTGGTGCTCGCCGGGCACGAAACGATGGCGCACATGCTGGCCAACGCGGCGCTGGCGCTGATGCGCGACCCCGCGCAGCGGAAGCTGCTGCGCGAGGAGCCGGAGCTGTGGCCGGCGGCGATCCGCGAGCTGGTCCGCACGGACGGGCCGGTCCAGCTGGCCCGCTTGCGTTACGCCGCAACGGACCTGGAGGTCGGTGGCGTGCGGATCAAGGCGGGGGACGCGGTGCAGGCGGTCCTCGGCGCCGCCAACCGCGATCCGGCGCAGTTCGCGCACCCGCACGCCGCGGACGTGCGCCGGCAGGCCGCGCACGGCGGCCGGGAAGGCAGCGTCGGATTCGGCTGGGGGCCGCACTTCTGCCTCGGCGTCGCGCTGGCGAAGCTGGAGGCGGAAGTCGCGCTGCGGAGCTTGTTCGAGCGCTTCCCGGAGTCCGAGCCGGTGGGTGACCCGGCGTGGGTGCCGCTGCCGCGCGCCCGCCACCGGGTCGCCTTGGCGGTGCGGCTGCGGTGAACGCCCCCGATGTTTCGGTCATCCTGCCGTGCGCCGGGTTCGGGACGCGGTTCGGCGCGCCGTACGCGAAAGAGCTGCACTGCCTCGCGCCCGGCATCACCGTGCTGGACCGCAGCCTGGAAGCCGTGGTGGAACTGGCGAAGAGCGGGCTCAGCGTGCGCGTGGTCGTCGTGTTCGGCCCGCACAAGCTGGACACGGTGAAGTACCTGGCGCGCTACGCCGGGACCTTCCAGCTGGTCTTCGTCTACCAGGACGACGTGGCCGAGCCGGGGCTCGACGGCGCGATCCGGTGCGCCCTGCCGCTGACGCGGGGACCGGTGGCGCTCGTGCTGCCCGACATCGTCGTCAGCGGCGTGGACAGCCTGCTCTCCGCACTGCGGCAGGCGGACGTGACCGGCTGGAGCGTGGTGGCCGCCGAGGAGCGGGATCCCGGCGTGCTGCGGCAGATGGGCGCGCTGACGGTGGCCGGCGGGGACGGCGTCGTGATCGTCGAAGCCGCCGCGGAAAAGCCGGCCGACCCGGCGGGCTTCAACGCGCTCTGGGGCATCGTGGCGGTCACCGAGGGCCAGGCCCACCGGCTCCCGGACGTGGCGCGGCGGGACGCGGACAGCCCGCTGGCCGGGGCCCGCGCCCAGATGGTGGCGCGGATCGTCAACTACAACACCACCGAGGGGTGAGCATGCTCGACGACGTGGTGGCGGCGCTGGACACCGTCCTGCCGCGGCTGGCCGCGGTCACCGGCACGCCCGGGGTCGCCGTCGCGGTCGCGACGAGCGACGACCTGCGGACGGCCGCGACCGGGTTCGCCGACCTGGCCGCCCGCACGCCGATGACCGCCGAGACGGTCGCGCCGGCGGGCTCGCTCACCAAACCCGTCACCGGCCTGGCCTTCCTGCAGCTCGTCGAGGCGGGCATGGCCGGGCTGGACACGCCGGTCGACCAGGTGCTGCCCGCGGGACTGCGCGGTCCCGGCCCGGCGCCCGCCACCACCGCCATGCTGGCGGCCCACCAGGGCGGCTACTACAGCGACATCGTCACCGCAGTCGCGCCCACGGCGCCGGCGGAGCCGATCCTCGACTACGTCCGGCGCCGGCACGAGACCGGCCGCGCCGTCGAGTACGGCGGGGTGCTGCCGCTGGTCACGGCGCCGGGGTCCTATTCGTACTCCAGCTTCGGGGTCGGGGTGCTCGGCGGCGTGGTCGAGCACCTGGCCGGCGAGCCGTACCGGACCCGCGTCGAGCGGGACGTGTTCGCCGCGGCCGGGATGCGGAACACGAGCATCGACGACGGCACGGGGAACTCCGGTGGCACCACCGGTTACGCCGCCTTCGGCGACTGGTCCCTGCCGAGCCCGCCCCTGCGGACGGCGGCCTACCCCGGGGTCGGGATGCACACCAGCGCCGCGGACTTCGCGCGGCTGCTGCAATCCCTGCTGCGCACCACCCGGGGCGAGCGCGGGCTGGTCCGGCCGGACTCGCTCGCGGCCATGGTGGCCCCGCGGGTGGAGCGCCCGAGCCCGCACGGCGTCCGCTCGTTTTCCGGCCTGACCCTCGAACTCGCCGATCCGGCACTGGGCGAGGACTGGTGGTGGGGGCACACCGCGGCGTTCCCGTGGGGCTTCTGGTGGGAGGCGCGGGTCTGGCCGCACCGCGATCTGGCCGCGGTCGCGGTGGGCAACCGGTGGGACATGGCCCGGTTCCACAACCCGGCGACCCGCAGCGCACCCGGGCTGGCCGTGGAGTGGGCGGGCCGCTGGGCGGTGTCCGGCGCACCGGCGAAGCTCTCCGACATGGACGGGCGGCCCCGGTGGACCGGTCCCCGGCCCACGACGGAAAGCTCGCACTGGATGGGCGTCCTGATGGGCGAACGCACCCACGGCCTGCTCGGTGTGCCCGGTCCGCTGCCGGTCGCGACGCTGACCGCCGGCGCGCGCTCCCTCGGCGACGGCGACGCGGACGGCTGGGACCCGGCCGCGTTCGGGCGTGGCGTGGAACAGGCGCGCGCGGTCGCGCCGGACCCGGCCGCGCTCGGGGTGCTGGGCCGGGAGCTGGGCCCGGCCGCGGCGCTGTGGATGCTGGAGTGCGGGGCGTCGGGCGCCGACGTCACGATGCCGGTCGGCTTCTACGCCGGGGCATCGCGGTGACGCGGGTACTGCTGTCCACCTACGGGACGCGTGGCGACGTCGATCCGCTGGTGGCCCTCGCGGTCGAGCTCCGGGCGCTCGGCGCGGACGTGCGGATGTGCACCCCGCCGGACGAGGAGTTCGCCGACCGGCTGGCCGGTCTCGGGATCGAGTCGGTGCCGGTCGGGCCACCGGTGCGGGCGTTGATGCGCCCGACCGCTCCCCCGACGGCGGCGGAACTGACCCGGTACCGCGCCGAGCTGCTCGAAACGCAGTTCGACGTCCTCCCCGCGGCGGCCGGCGGCTGCGACGCGCTGGTGGCGGCCGGCCTGGCGCAGGTCGCCGCGCGGTCCGTGGCCGAAGCCGCGGGCATCCGCTACGTCTACGCGACCTATGCCGCGGTCAACCTGCCGTCGCCGCACCACGCGCCGCCCCCGCGGCCCGGCTGGCCCGAGCCGGAGGGCGCGGACAACGCGGCGCTGTGGGAGCTGGACGCCCAGCGGGTGAACGCGCAGTTCCGCGAACCGCTCAACGCGCACCGGGCCGCCCTCGGTCTGCAGCCGGTGGACAACGTGCGCGACCACGTCTACTCCGAGCGGCCGTGGCTGGCGGCGGACCCGGTGCTGGGGCCGTGGCCGGAAACCGCCGGCCTCGAAGTGGTCCAAACCGGGGCGTGGACCCGGGTGGACGAACGTCCGCTGCCGGCCGAGCTGACCGCGTTCCTGGACGACGGCCCGCCGCCGGTCCACGTCGGCTTCGGCAGCATCGGCCCGGCACCGGACATCGCCCGCTGGTCGGTCGAGGCGAGCCGCGCCCGGGGGCACCGGGTGCTCGTCTCCCGCGGCTGGGCCGACCTGGCCGTCGACGACTGCTTCGCCATCGGCGACGTCAACCACCAGCGCCTGTTCGGCAGGCTGGCCGCGGTGGTCCACCACGGCGGCGCAGGCACGACGCAGACGGCCGCCCGGGCCGGCGTCCCGCAGGTGGCGGTCCCCCTCCGCGTGGCGGACAACCCGTACTGGGCCGGCCGGGTGGCCGCGACCGGGGTCGGCGCGGCCCTCGACGGCCCGACGGCGACGTTCGAGACCCTGACCGCGGCAGTCGACACGGCGTTGGCACCGGAAACCCGGGCGCGCGCGGCGGCGCTGGGCGCCGGGATCCGCACCGACGGGGCGACGACGGCCGCGCGCCTGCTGCTCGACGAGCTTCGGTAGGCGGGCAACGGCGTCATGAATGACTCATTCCTGACCTCCGACGCCAGGAATGAGTCATTCACTGCACCTCGGCCAACTGGCACTGCTCGGACTGGCAGAAACGCTTGAGCGATCAGGGCGCTTCTTCGTCCACAAGGGACTCCGGGGCGAGGTGCCAGACCTCCTCCATGGGCGTCCACCAGGCGCCCCCTTCGCGCGGGGAAAGCGATTCCTGGCAGGGATCGGTCAGCTTCCACCAGCGCTGCGTTTCGGGGTCCGCGGCGATGCGCGCCTGATCGGCGTCGTGGTCTTCGCCGACGTACTCGTAGTACCCGAAGAGCAGGTCGTCGTGCAGGAAGATGGAGAAGTTGCGGATGTTGGCTTCCCGCAGCGTCCGTTCGACCGCGGGCCACACCGCGGCGTGCAGCCGCAGGTACTCCTCGCGCCGCTCCGGGCGCAGGCGGATCAGCATGCCGTAGCGCTGGACCATGGAACTCCTTTCGGACGGGATGGCGATCACCGCTCCAAGCGGCCGGGATCGCCGGATTCGGGACGGCGGGCGAGCCACGCTTCGGTGATGTGGTCGAACATCGCCTTCGCGGCGCCGTCCCCGTCGCCGGCGGCGATCCGTTCGTAGACGCGGCGGTGCCCCTGGTTCGAGGCGACGCACAGGGCGCGCTCGCTCGGGCCCACGTAGCGGGCGGTGTTGACGACCTGGCTCTCCAGCGCGCGCACCACGCCCCGGGCGAGACGGTTGCCCGAGACCTGCATGATCGTGTCGTGGAACGCGAGGTCCTGTTCGCGGTAGGCGACGGGATCGTCGACGAGTTCGTCCATCAGGTCCACCAGCTCCCCCAGCCGGGCGACGACCTCCGGGCCGGCGGTCCGGGCGGCGACCAGCGCCATATCCGCTTCGAGCAGCCGGCGCGTCACCACCAGGTCGTCCAGGACGGCCGAGGTCTCGTCCTCGGCGATCACCGCGGCCAGGACGAGCTCGTCGAGCATGTTCCACATCGACGCCGGGTTCACCACCGTGCCCGCGCCCTGGCGGACCTGGACCAGGCCTTTCGCCTGCAGCAGCTTCACCGCCTCGCGGACCACGGTCCGGCTCACCGAGAAGCTCTCGCACAGCACCGGTTCGGCCGGCAGCGACGACCCGGACGGGTGGACCCCGCGCACCACGCGTCCCACGAGTTCGGCGGTGACCGCGCTCGCCAGGTTCGCGGGACGGCGCACCCAGTCGGGGGCAGCGGGTTGCCGGTCTGATGCCGTCATCGTTCCTCCGGTCGCACTGCGCCGACCTCCGCCGAACGCACGTGAAGCTTACACAGCGCAGGCGTTGACGTCATACGTCATACGAGTTACGTTTTTGCGCACTGCGCCGGGCCACTCCCCGTCCGGCCACCGTCTGGAGAAGTGAGCAGCGATGAAGCAGCGCACACTATTCTCGGCCGCCCTCGTCGCGGCGTTGGCGTTGACCGCGGGCTGTGGAAGCGCCGCCGGCCCGGCCGCCCCCACCGGCGACGCGAGCGGCAAGCTCGTGGTCTGGGACTGGAAGTCCGGCGACGCCAAGGCCGCGAGTTACGTGGCGAAGGCCAAGGCCGAGTTCGCCAAGCAGCACCCCGGTGTCACCGTCGAGTTCGTGGCCCAGCCCTACGACCAGTACTACACCCTGCTGGGCGCGGCGATCCAGGCCAAGAGAGGCCCGGACGTCATGCTCTTCAACGGCGGCGGCCAGATCCGCGACCGGGTCGGCGACCTCGCGCCGCTGGACTCCTACGTCGCCGACGACCGCTCGCGCCTCAGCGGCTGGGACGCCTTCACCAAGGACGGGAAGGTCTACGCCGAACCGGTCACCCTGCAGGGACACCCCTTCTACTACGACAAGTCGCTCTACGAAAAGGCCGGGCTGAACCCGGATGCGCCGCCCCGGACCTGGGACGACTTCGTCCGCGACTGCGGCACCATCGCCGCGAAGACCGGCGCGAAGTGCCTGGCGCTGGGCAACAAGGAAGGCGCCGGGATCCAGTTCTTCCTCTCGGCGGTGGGTTCGGCGACCCTGACGCCGCAGGAGTCCACCGACTGGATCGCGGGCAAGCGCAACTGGACCTCGCCGGACGTCAAGCGGGTCTTCGAGCTCTGGAAGCAGGTCAACGACGCCGGGCTGAACTCCGACGGCCCGAACTCCACCGCGATGTTCAACGACGCGTTCGCGCTCTTCCAGTCCGGCAAGGCCGCGAACGTCATCGGTCTGATGTCCGACGTCGGGCACTGGAAGGACTTCGCCGAGTTCCTGGGCGCGGACAAGGTCGGCGTGATGACCACGCCGGTGGTCAACCCGGCCGCCACCCCGGCCCTCCCCTACGACGGCGGCATCGGCTACGCGGTCGCGAAGAGCACGAAGGATCCCAAGCTGGCCGCGGACCTGGTCCGGTCGCTGAGCTCGACCGACGCGTTGAAGTCCTTCTACGCCGACAGCGGCGCGATCGCCGCGGACACGTCGATCGACGTCTCGGCGGGCGGCCCGGCCGTGGCGACGATCGTCTCGGAGGTCAAGACCGGCAAGCCCGCCCTGCACGTCGCCCTCTCCTCGAAGACGCTGGACCTGATGGGCCGGCTCTCGCAGCAGCTGCTGAGCGGGTCGATCGGCGTCGACGAGGTGCTGCAGCAGCTGGCCGCGTCGGACAAGGGCTGACGACGTGACCGGGTACTCTCCCGCTCCGGTGGACCGGGCTCCGGCCCGGCCCACCGGGGGACCCGCGCCGGCCCGGCGCGCCCCCCGCGGAACGCGGCTCGAGCGCTTCGCGCCGCTCGTCCTCGTCGCCCCGGCCGTGCTGATCGTCCTCCTGCTGCGGCTGTGGCCGCTGCTGCTCGGCGTCAACTTCTCCTTCACCGGGGACGGCGCCCGCAACGGCACGGCCGTCGGCTTCGACAACTACGCGACGCTGTTCGGCGATCCGCTGTTCCGCACCGCGGTGCGCAACGTCGGGCTGCTCGTGCTGCTGCTCCCGGTCGCCGTCGCCATCCCCGGCCTGCTCGCCACCTTCATCCACCTGAAGGTGCCGGGCCACCGGGTCTACCGCGGCGTCTACTTCTTCCCGGCCGTGCTGTCCCCGGTGATCGTCGGGGCGATCTTCAACCTGCTGCTGGCCTTCGACGGGCCGGTCAACGCCGTGCTGGGCCTGGCGGGCCTCGGGCCGGTGGACTGGCTCGGGAATCCGAGCGTGGCGATCTTCGCCGTCGTCGGGGTGCACGTCTGGGCGACGTTCGGCATGGCGCTGGTCGTCTTCCTCGCCGGTTTCTCCACTTTGGACTCCTCGCTGCTGGACGCGGCCAAAGTGGACGGTGCGTCGCTGCTGCAGACCATCCGGCACGTGATCGTCCCCGGCCTGTCCCGCACCATCCAGTTCGTCTTCGTCACCACCATGATCGGGATGCTGACCTCGATGTTCGGCCTGCTGTACGTGATGACCAACGGCGGCCCGGCCGGGTCGACCTACCTGCCCGAGTACTACGTCTGGTTCCAGCAGGGGCACCTGAACCAGCCGGCGCTGGCCTCCGCGGGGTCCACCGTGCTGTTCCTGATCATGCTCGTGGTCGGGCTGGCCCAGATCGGCATCCTGCGGCGCTCCGGAAAGGAGGACTGATGCGGGGTTCCCGGCTCACGAAGTGGCTCGCCGCCATCCCCATGGCCGCTCTCGCGCTGGCGACGATCTACCCCTTGGTGTTCACCGCGAACGTCGCGATGAAGGACCGCCGCGAATACACCCTCGACCGGTTCGCGCCCGCCGGCGCACTCCGCTGGGACAACATCGCCCGGGCGTGGACGAGCGTGGGGATGTCCCGGTACTTCCTCAACTCGGTCGTCGTCGTGGTGTGCTCGGTCGCGGTGCTGCTGCTGCTCGGGTCGATGGCGGGTTTCGCGCTCGGCCGCCTGCGCTTCCGCGGGTCGTCCGCGGTCTACCTGGGCATCCTCGCCGCGCTGTTCGTGCCGTTCCAGGTGATCATGGTCCCGCTCGCGCGGATCATGGGCGACACCGGCCTCATCGACACCTACCCGGGGCTGATCCTCGCCTACGTGGCGCAGTTCCTGCCGTTCACGGTCTTCCTGATGACCAGCTTCTACTCGGCCGTGCCGTCGGAGATCGTCGACGCCGCCCGTGTCGACGGGTCGACCGTCTACGGCGTCTACTGGCGGATCATGCTCCCGCTGGGCGCCCCGGCGCTGCTGTCGGTCGGGGTGCTCAACGCGCTGTTCTGCTGGAACGACGTCCTGATCTCGCTGCTGCTGATGCCGTCGGTGGAGCACCGGACCCTGATGGTCGGGGTGACCGCGCTGCGCGGGCAGTACTCCGCCGACATCCCCACGTTCGCCTCGGGGGTGCTGATCGCCGCGGTGCCGGTGCTGCTCGTCTACCTGTTCCTGCAACGCCAGATCGCCGACGGGGTCACCGCCGGGTCCACGAAGGGATGAAATGCGCATCACTGGTTTCCGGGCCCTCACGACCGTCCAGGAGTGGGGCCGCCCGATCGGTGACGCCAACGGCGTCCACGCCGACGGTGTCGTCCGGATGCCGATCGTCGTCGTCGAGACCGACGAAGGCGTCACCGGCGTGGGGCTCGGTTCGCACGTGCTGGCGGAGACCGTCTTCGCCGCGCTCGAGGGCGAAGACCCGCGTGGCGTGACCGCGCTCTACGACCGGATGCTGCGGCGGATGTTCAAGGCCGGGCACGCCGGCGCGGTGTTCGGCACCATCGGCGCCTTCGACACGGCGTTGTGGGACATCAAGGCGCAGCTGGCGGGCGAACCGCTCTGGCGGCTGCTCGGCGGGCGGGACCGCCGCGTGCCCGCCTACGCCTCGGGTCTCGACATCGCCCTGGACGACGACGAGCTGGCCGAGCTGTACCGCACCTACGCCGGCCACGGGCTGCGCGCGGCGAAGCTCAAGGGCGGTCTGGACATCGACCGCGACCGGCGCCGCCTCGCCCTCGTCCGCGACGTCCTCCTCGAGGCAGGCGACGGCGCCCGCCCGGGCCTGATGCTGGACGTCAACGAGAACTGGACGCGCAAGCAGGCCGTCCGGCACGTCGGCGAGCTCGAACGGACCCTCGACCTGACCTGGGTCGAGGAACCCGTGCGGCGCTGGGACGTGGACGGTCACGCGGCCGTCGGCCGCGGTGTCCGCGCCTCGGTCGCCACCGGGGAGAACCTCACCGGGCTGGAACAGCACCGGCCGCTGATCGCGGCCGGCGCGGTCGACATCGTCCAGACGGCCGCGGGCTGGGGCATCACCCACTTCCTGCGGGTCGCCGCCCTCGCCCACGCCTACGACCTGCCGGTGAGCCCGATCGGGACGACCCCGGTCGGGCTGACGCACGCCGCGACCGCGGTGCCCAACCACCTCGTCACCGAACTGCAGGACCTGCGGCCCCCGGTCGGGGTGACCCTGGCTCACGAAATCGGCGACGGCGCGTTCATCCTCGGCGACTGCCCGGGCCTGGGCGTCGGCCTCGACGAAGCCGCCATCGCGGCCGCCGGCCACCGGCTCCCGGACCCGTCGTCCGCCGGTACGCACATCCGCCCTGATCGCGCCGGTCATTACCTGTTCCCGGCGTCCGGCAACGGCGACCGCGCGACCGTGGAGGCCTGAGGCCCCGTGATCGGAAGGTCGACACGCGTGTTTGAAGGGTCGACACGCGTGATTGGCAGGTCGACACGGGGTCGGCCGCCGTGTCGACCCTCGGATCACGCGTGTCGGCTCCCGGATCACGCGTGTCGGCTCCGGAATCACGCGCGGCTCAGCCGACGGGGAACTTGACCGCGGTCAGCTCCTCCGAAACCGCCCACAGCCGCCGCTGGATCGACGCGTCGTAGGACTGCGGGGTGGAGGCGACCACCTGCGGGCGCCCGCGGTACCCGCCCGGGGCGCCCGGGCCGTAGTACTGGCCGCCGAGGGCGGCGGGGTCGGTGGCCGCACGCAGGATCGGGAGAGCGCCGCGCTCCGAGCTCTGGGTGAACAGCGGGGCCACCAGGGGGAAGAGCGCGCGGGCGATCGCCGGGGAATTGCGCATCAGCTCCGTGCGCGCCACGCCGGGGTGCGCGGCGATCGACGCCGTCGTGCCGTGCGGGGCGAGGCGGCGCTGCAGTTCGTAGGCGAACATCAGGTTGGCCAGCTTGGCCTGCCCGTAGGCCGCGACGCGGTCGTAGGAGTTCTCCCACTGCAGGTCGTCGAAGTGGATCGACGCGCGGACGCGGTGGGCGAGGCTGGCGACCGTCACCACGCGGGAGCCCTCGACCGGCAGCAGCAGGTCCAGCAGCAGTCCGGTCAGGGCGAAGTGCCCGAGGTGGTTCGTGCCGAACTGCAGCTCGAACCCGTCCCGGGTGGTCTGCCGCGGCGGGTACATGACACCGGCGTTGTTGATCAGCAGGTCGATCTTCGGCAGCGTGGTGTGCAGGTCGGCCGCGGCGGCCCGGACCGACTCCAGCGACGACAGGTCCAGCTCCTGCACGGTGACGTCGGCGTCCGCGCCGAGCCGCGCGGCCGCCTGCTTGCCCTTCTCGACGTCGCGGACGGCGAGCACCACCGTCGCGCCGCGCCCGGCCAGCACCTTCGCCGTGTCGAAGCCGAGGCCGGTGTTGGCGCCGGTGATCACGGCCACGCGGCCGCGCTGGCTGGGGACCTCGCGTTCGGTCCAGTTGTCGCTCATGGCAGTCCTCCCGGGTCGAGGCCCTTTCGGACCGTCGGTCTGTTATGACTCCGACGCTAAGGAACCGTCGGTCTGTTGTCAAGAGACTGCCGGTCTTCAATCCCCCCGTCCGGGCGTTACGCTGGTCTCATGACGTTCCAGCGGGCGCGCAGCGCGGAGCAGCGGGAGGAGCGGCGCCGCACGATCCTCGACACGGCGCTGAAGATGCTCGACGAGATGCCGGTGTCCGAGGTGAGCCTCAACGAGCTCAGCCGCCGGGTCGGCCTGGCCAAGTCGAACGTCCTGCGCTACTTCGAATCCCGCGAAGCCGTGCTCCTCGAACTGCTCGACCGCGCCCTGCGGGACTGGCTGGCCGAGGTGGCCGACGAGGTGACCGCGGGCGTCGCCCCGGACCGTCCGGCGCGGGAGCGGGCCGAGGCGTTCGCGGCGGTGGTCTCCCGCTCACTGGCCCGCCGCACGGTGCTGTGCGACCTCATCGGCGCACAGGCGGGTGTCCTGGAGCACAACGTGTCCACCGACGTCGTGGTGCGGTTCAAACGGTCCGCCCTCGGCGGCCTGGAAGCGATGGCCGAGCTGCTCCGCCGGGCCGTACCCGAAGCCGGCGGCGAAGCGGCACAGGTGTGCCTGCTGGCCATGATCCTGGCCGGCGGGCTGTGGACCCACTGCCGCCCGTCGGCCAGCGCCCGCGCGGCGTACGAGGCGGACCCGGCGCTGACCGCGCTCCGGCTGGACCTGGCGCCGGCCTTGGAGCACGGGCTGGCCCTGCTGATCACCGGCGCCATGGCCCGCAACGGCTGATCCACCGCCACCCTCGCGGTGGTCCGGGCCCGGCAACGGAGTTCCGCGTGTTCGTGCGTCGCTGCCTCGGAGCGCTCGGCGCCCGCGCCGTCGGCTCGGCCGTCGCCGTCCCCGCCGCCGAAGCCACTTCACGGCGCAAGACCCCGCCATCGCGCTGATCCACCTCTGACCGCCACATCCGCTCGGCGAAGTCACGGGCGACCTCCCGCGCCCGGCGAACCGCCCGAGAACTGGGGCCGGAACACCGGGTGCGGCGAGGCGGCGCGGGCTCAGGCGGTCCGCGACGGGGCCGCACCGGCCACGCCGACCCGCACGTCAGCTGCTACCCCGACGTCCCGCGAGCCCTCGCGGACGAAGCGTTGAGCAAGCCCTTCCCCGCCGGGCTTCGATCGCCGGCCGGCGGCCGAGCGGCTCGGCATCGTCCCGGACGAGATCACCGCCGGTCACTGCGTCGCGCTCAGCCGCCCCGCCGCACTGGCCGGCCTCCTCGAGAGCTACCGGTGAACTCAGAAGCCGGGGAACACCCGGCGCAGCTCGTCGAGCGTGACGCCGCCTTCGACGGTGACGTCCTTGTCGTACGGCGCCTTGAGCCGGCCGCTGACCAGCCGGATGAACGCTTCCGCCGGCCCGGTGAAGGTCGCCGACGGCGACTCGAGGTGGTCCACCACGGTGACCGCGTCGTCGATCACCAGACCGGCGCCGGGCACCGCGACGGACACCGGGTTCGCGAGCTCGGCCGGCTTCGCGATGAAGCCCAGCAGGAACCCGAGGGATCCGGCCAGCAGATCGACCAGCACCTCGGCCGAGCCGGCCGCCACCCCGGCGTTCTTGTCGAAGGCGACGCGCACGTCCCACGAGTGGTTGGCCACCTCGTTGAGCCGCATGCCCAGCGCGGTCAGCAGCGGGACCGGCTCCGGCAGGAAGCCGAGGTCGACCATGAGCGACGAACGCTGCTCGGGCGTGAACGCCTCGACCGTTTCGAGCCAGCGGCCGTTGTGCTCCAGGAAGCCCTCGGCCTGCGCCCGCGGCGAGGACCCGTCCCAGCGGGCCCAGATCGTCTGGTTGTCTTCGGCGGCCACCGTCTCGCCGGCGGCCCGCGCGATGGGTCCGCGGCCGATCTCGGCACCGCTGCCCAGGTGGGAAAGCGCCTGGGCGACGGTCCACTCCGAGGCGCCGCTGGGCGTGGTCAGCTGGTCGTCGGTGAAGCCGCGGACGAGGTCGGCGAGCGTGTCGTGCTCGGAACGGAGAGCGGTGATCGTGCGGTCCACGAGTTGGGTCATGCCCCGGTCAACTCCCGGAGGGACGCAGGTGTTCCGCGGATCGCCGTGCTTGCTAGGTTTCCCCGGTGAGCCTCCTCGATGACGTGGCCGAGCGCGACGGCTGGCGGTGCTGGGTGTGCGACGAACCGGTCGATCCCGGGATGTCGGTGAACGACCCGCGCGGGCCCAGCGTCGACAGCCGGACCGCCGACCGGAAGGCCAAGGTCGCCGAGCGGCTCGCGCACCGCGGCTGCAACACCCGCAAGGGTGCGGTCAAGGTGGTGATCGCCTGGCCGGACCGCCTGCACGTGGCCGAACCCGCGCCGCTGATCACCGTCGCCGGGCGGTTGGAGCGCAAGGGCGGACGGGAGATGGTGGCCCGCTGCCCGACCGAGCAGGACGCCCGGGAAGCGGCGGACTGGCTGGTGGACCGGTTCTCCCGGCTGGTTCCGGGGCTGCCGGTCACCGCCGACGTCCAGCCGGGCGGCGGCCAGTTCCTCGTCATCCTGGCCACCGGCCGCCGCTGACCGGCGCGGTGGACCCCGCGGCCGTCGCCGTGGTAGAAGTAGAACCTGTTTCACTTCTGCCCGCCGGCGCCTGGAGGTGCGCGGATGAGCGTTCCGACGGTGACCGAACTGCTGCTGGCCCGCGCCGGTGACGAGCGCCCGGGATTGCGGTTCGAGGATGAAACGTGTTCCTGGGCCGAGCACGTGCGCGCCTCCGCGCGCTGGGCGGCCGGCCTCCGCGCGGCGTTGCGCCGGGACGAACCGCCCCACGTCGGCATCCTCGCCGACAACGTGCCGGCGTTCTCCGTCCTCCTGGGTGCCTGCGCGTTCGCCGGAGCGGTGCTGGTCGGGCTCAACCCGACCCGGCGCGGTGCGGCCCTCGCGCGGGACATCCGGCTCGCCGACTGCCAGTTCGTGCTCACCGAGCGGAAGTACCGGCCCCTGCTGGCCGGTCTGGACCTCGGCGGGATCGGCGTGCGCGAATTGGAATCCTGGGCGCCGCCGGACGACCCGGCCGAACCCGTCCCCGCGTCCGCGGACGACCTGCTGATGCTGATCTTCACCTCCGGCACCAGCGGCGACCCGAAGGCGGTGCGCTGCACCCACGGCAAGATCGCCTTCCCCGGCGCGATGCTCGCGCAGCGCTTCGGACTGTCCACATCCGACACGGCCTACGTCACGATGCCGATGTTCCACTCCAACGCCGTGATGGCCGGCTGGGCCGTCGGGCTCGCGGCCGGCGCGACGATCGCCCTGCGCCGCCGGTTTTCCGCCTCCGGCTTCCTGCCCGACGTGCGGAGGTTCGGCGCGACCTACGCCAACTACGTCGGCAAGCCACTGTCCTATGTGGTCGCCACGCCGCCGCGTCCGGACGACGCGGACAACCCGCTGCGCCTCGTCTACGGGAACGAAGGAGCGAGCGCGGACCTGGCCGCGTTCGAGAAGCGCTTCGGCTGCAAGGTCGTCGACGCGTTCGGCTCCACCGAGGGCGGCGTGGGCTTCGCCCGCACCGACGACACCCCGCCCGGCTCACTGGGCCGGCCTGCCGACGACGTGGCGATCCTGCACCCGGACACCGGCCGCCGGTGTCCCCCGGCCGAGTTCGACGCCGACGGCCACCTGGTCAACGCCGCCGACGCCGTCGGCGAACTGGTCAACACCGCGGGCGCCGGCTGGTTCGCGGGGTACTACCGCGACGCGCAAGCCGACGCCGAGCGCCTGCGCGACGGCCGGTTCCACACCGGCGACCTCGCCTACGCCGACGCCGCCGGCTTCTGCTACTTCGCCGGCCGGCTCGGCGACTGGCTCCGCGTCGACGGGGAAAACCTCGGCACAGCCCCGATCGAACGCATCCTGCTGCGGCATCCCGCGATCACCGACGCCGCCGTCTACGCGGTGCCCGACCCGGTGACCGGCGACCAGGTGATGGCCGCCATCGTCACCGGCGGAACCGGGCTGGACCCGGCCGGCTTCGGCCGCTTCCTCGTCGGCCAGGCCGACCTCGGCCCCAAACAGGTCCCCCGGTACGTGCGCACGGTCGCGCAACTGCCCCGCACCTCGACGTTCAAGGTCCTGAAGCGGCAGCTGTCCGCCGAGGGGTTGCACTGCGCCGACGTGCTCTGGGAACGGGTGGGCAAGGACATCGCCTACGCCGACGTCGTGGCGGACCCGGGCCGCCCCCACGCTAGAATCTGACATCCGTGTCAGAGGTAGCCTTCGTGGCGCGGGGTCACACGAGGAGGCGGGTGTGCGGATCGGCGAACTGGCGGCCCGGACCGGCGTGAGTGTCCGGTCCGTGCGCTACTACGAGCAGCAAGGCCTGCTCACCAGCACCCGCAGCGCGGGCGGCCAACGGCACTACACCGCCGTCGAGGTCGAGCGGGTCGGGTTCATCCAGCGCATGTTCGCCGCCGGCCTGTCCAGCCGCACGATCGCCGACCTGCTCCCCTGCATCGACTCCCCCGGCGAGGAGACCTCCGACGCGGCCGAGCGGCGGATGGCCCAGGAACGCGACCGGCTCACCGGCCACATCGTCGAGCTGATCCGCACCCGGGACTCCCTGGACCAGCTCATCGCCACCAACCGCGCCCACCGCGCCACCCTCCCGGCGCCGGATCAGGTCTCGGCCCCTCCGAGCAGGTGACCCCGATGAGGTGCGCCGGCGTCATGAGGCCGGGCAACCACGCCGCTACAGCCGGGTGGATGCCCACCGCATGAGTTTTGCGGCGAGCGCGCGGCTGAACGGGCGGCCCAGTTCCTGCAGTTCCGCGCAGGCGGGCTCGCCGATCCGGGCGTAGGGAGCCACGCTGTTCTCGTCGGTCGCCTGCTCGATCTCCGCTCGGCGAGCCGCACCCGCGGCCGTGAACGTCGGCTCGGTGTCGCCGGTGAGCCAGTCGCGCTCGCGGAGGCCGGCGACGGCCCGGTTCCAGTCCTCTTCGGACCACGACCGGGAGGTGCGCAGGGTTTCGGCGGGGACCGCACCCGAAGCCGCGTGGGTGACGAGGGCTTCGATGCCGCTCAGCCCGGCCGTCAGCAGGGCGGCGATGTGGGCGTCGCCGCGGTACTCCCGAAGCAGGGTCTGGGCGTGCCACAGCACCAGATGAGGTTCGGTGGGCCACGGCAGTGCCGCGTGGGCGGCGAAGAGCGGGCGGCCGGTGACGTCATCGGCGACCGTCTCGGCGGCCTCACGCAGAAGCGCCGCGGCCCTGCGCATCTCCGGCGAACTGATCGCGTCGCCCAGGATGCCGCGCAGCGCCCGGTCGGCTGCGTCGTGCCGCGCGGCCAGAACGGCGTCCGGGGCGGTGGTGGCCCAGGCGGCGGTGATCGACTCCCGGACGAGGGCCGGGTTGAAGTTGTAGAACGTCGCGATCACGACCGGTGCCGGGACCGCCCCGAGCGCCGCCGACCGCGACGCGAAATAGCCGGCGCGGCCGGTGACACCGAGTTCCGCGTAGGCGGCCGCGGCTTCCGGGGCGAAGTAGATCATTCCGTGGTACGGCTCGAGAATTCGCCAGGTCCGGCGCGCCACTTCGATCACGCCGTCAACATACCACCCAGTCGGTATGGCGCGGGGCTTCCGGACGCCCGCGGCCCGCGCCCGATCCGGCGACTGCGGATACCGCCATCCGGACCACGTCGGACGGCGGTTTCCTCGATAGCGAACGGATAGCACGGCTGAGCCACGATCTCCCGGTCGATTCCCGCTACTGAGAGGAGTGATCATGGCTCGCATGATCAACACCCTGGGTGACCGGCTGCTGGGGCTGTTCCTGCGCGAGGTCAAGGCCGGCGCCTGCATCCCCGAGCACGGCCAGGTCTGCAAGACCCTGCACTACGACTGCTACGGCAACTGCAAGTAACCGCGGCACCGACGCCTTTCCCGCCACGGTTCCCGTGGCGGGAAAGGCGTTCCGAAGGGGGTTCACGATGATCGGCGCCCAGTTCGTGCTCGCCGCCCGGGTCCTGATCGGACTGGTGTTCGCGGTCGCGGCCGTCGGCAAACTCGCCGGCCGGGCGCGGCTGGTGGAGTTCGCGGATTCGCTGACGCCGCTCGGCCGGTCGCCGGTGGGCTGGCTGCCGGTCGCCGCCGGGACCGCCGTCGCCGAGCTGGCCGTCGCCGTGCTCGTCGGGTTCTCCGCCACCTACCGGCTCGGGCTCGGGCTGGCGACGGTGGTGATGCTCGTGTTCTGCGCCGCGATCGCCCGTTCGATGCGGCTGGGCCGCCGCGTCACCTGCCGCTGCTTCGGCCGCTCCGGGGCGGTTCTCGGCCGTGCCCACTTCGTCCGCAACGCACTCCTCGCCGGGTCGGCCGCCGCGGCCCTCGTCGTCCCGCCGGGGCCCGGTCTCGGCCTCGACACCGGCGCGGCCGCCGCGCTCGTCGGCGCGTTCGCCGCACTCGTCGCGATCAACTGGGACAGCCTGGCCGGCCTGGTCGGCAAGGCGGACACCGCCCATCGCTGAAAGAGGTATCTCATGTCGTTCCTGGTGGCCGTGGTCGCGGTGCTGGCCGTGCTGACGGTGCTCAACCTCCTGCTGTCCTCGGCGATCATCCGGCTGCTGAACGAGCAACGGCGGCCGGTGACACCCGGCCTGCCGGCCGTGGGCACCGAGGTCGGGGCGTTCGAGGTGACCGACGCCGACGGCCGGACCGTCACCGACCACGAACTGGACGACGTGCTCGTCGCCTTCCTGTCGCCCACTTGCGGGCCGTGCCGACGCATCGCCGGCCGGCTCACCGAGCCGACCGTCGCGTTCGTCATTGACGGCGGTGACCGGGACAAGGCCGTCGAATACGCGGCCGGGCTGGGCTCCGCGGTGCGCGTCGCCTTCGTCGGCGATCGCAGCCCGGTGTCGGCCGCCTTCAACGCGGGCGACGTGACGCCGACCCTGCTCCGGGTCCGGGACCACCGGATCGCCGCGGCCGGCCACGACCTCGACGCCGTGCGCCCGCAGCACGTCCGATGAACCTGTTCCGGGCGGCGGCCCCCGCGTTCGGCATCGCCTGGCGCGCCTCGCGGGTGGCCACCGGCGGCTCGGTCGCGCTGGCCGTGCTCGCCTCGGCCGTGCCGGCGATCTCGGCGTGGCTGGGCAAGCTGCTGTTCGACGAATTGGCCGCCGGCCGGGACGGTGGTGGCCCGGACCGCGGCCTGATCGTGCTGCTGACCATCGGCTCGGCGGCCGGCCTCGCCGTGGCGGCCGCGATCACCGCCGTCGCCTCCTACTGCACCGCGATCGTGCGGGCCAAGTCCGCGATCGAAGCGGAGGACCGCCTGGTCGGCGCGGTCGGCGCGCTCCCCGGGTTGCGCCGGCTCGAGGACCCGGCGTTCCTGGACCGGGTGCGGCTGGCCGAGCAGGGCGCGCAGGAGGCAGCGCCCGCGGTGCTGGCCCTGACGGTCGAGTCGGTGCGTACCTTGGTCGCCGTGCTCGGGTTCGGCGGCGCGGTCCTGCTCGTGTGGCCGCCGATGGCCGGGCTGCTCGCCGCGTCGCTGGCGGCGGCGGCGATCTCCCAGCTGACGTTGTCCCGCCTGCGCGCGCGGGAGACCGAGGCGATGATGGCCACCCAGCGCCAGCGGTTCCTGTTCCGCTCGCTGTGCTCGGACATCCGCGCCGCCAAGGAGATCCGGCTCTTCGGCCTCGCGGACCTGTTCCGGTCGCGCATGGTGACCGCCGTCCGCACCGCCACGGCGAGTGAATGCGCCATGCAGCGCCGGATCGCCGTCGCCGGGATCGCCGCCGCGATCGTGTCGGCGGTGGTGGCCGGCATCGCCCTCGTGGTCGCCGCGACCGGCGCCGCCCGGGGGTCGCTGTCCATCGGCGACGTCACCCTCTTCACCGCCGCGGTGGCCGGCATCCAGTCCCCGGTGGGTGCGCTGCTGGGCCAGCTCGGCCGGGCCGGCGGCTCGCTCGGCTTGTTCCGGCACTACCTCGACGTCGTCACGACCGAACCCGACCTGGCCTCCGGGACGGCCGCCGTGCCGGCGCTGACGGCCGGCATCGAACTGCGGGACGTGTGGTTCCGGTACGACGCGGCCGGCCCGTGGGTGCTGCGCGGGATCGACCTGGTGATCCCCGCCGGTGCCGCGGTCGGGCTGGTCGGGGTGAACGGCGCGGGGAAGTCGACGCTCGTGAAGCTGCTGTGCCGCTTCTACGACCCCGACCGCGGCCGGATCCTGTGGGACGGCGTGGACATCCGGACCTACGACCCGGCCGCGTTGCGGGCCCGCCTCGGTGCCACCTTCCAGGACTTCACCAGCTACGACCTGACCGCGGCCGACAACATCGGCATCGGCGACGTCGCCCGCCTCGGCGATCTCGACCGCGTGCGCGCGGCGGCCCGCCTGGCCGAGATCGACCCGGCGCTGTCGGCGTTGCCGCGCGGTTACGAAACGCTGTTGTCCCGGGCCTTCCTCGACGTCGACGACAAGGCCGGGGCGGCGCTGTCCGGCGGCCAGTGGCAGCGGGTCGCGCTGGCCCGGTCGCTCATGCGCGACGACGCCGACCTGCTCATCCTCGACGAACCCAGCTCCGGCATGGACGCCGACGCCGAAACCCGGACCCACGAGGCACTGCGCGCGCACCGGGCCGGCCGGACGAGCGTGCTGATCTCCCACCGCCTGTCTGCCCTGCGCGGCGCGGACCGGATCGTCGTGCTCGGCGGCGGCCGGGTGGCCGAACAGGGCACCCACGACGAGCTGCTCACCGCGGGCGGCGAGTACGCCCGCCTGTTCTCCTTGCAGGCCAAGGGATATGCGATGGCGGAGGCGTGATGGCCGGGCTCGCGGTGGGCGCGGTGGTGGTGCTGGCCCTCTTGGTTCTCCTGCGCCGCCGGTACGTGGTGGCCCGCGTCTGGGGCCACAGCATGTCCCCGACCTTCCACGACGGCGAGCGGGTCGTCGCGACCCGGCGACGGCACTACCGCGTCGGCGACGTGATCGTCTTCCGGCCGCGCTCCCGCACCACCGATGTCGCGTGGCGCATCAAACGGATCGCCGCGGTCGCCGGCGATCCGGTCCCCGCCTGGCTGGAGACCGACCACCCCGTCGTCCCGGCCGGCCGGGTGGTGGTCGTCGGCGACAACACCGGCCACAGCGAGGATTCCCGCCAGCTCGGCTACATCGACCTCGCCGCCGTGGCCGGTGCGGTCCCTCACCGCGCCGCGCCCGAGGGCAGCTGACCATCGATCTCCGCCAGCACCCGCTCCACGCCGACGCGTTCGACCGGGCTGTCGAACCGGTCCTGCAGGAGCAGGGCCGCGTGGGCGAGGCGGCGGGCGGCGGCCCGGTCCCCGGCAGCCAGCTCGATCGAGGCCAGCGCGAGCAGCGCGGCGGACTCGGCGTCCGGACGGCGGGTGCGGCGGGCCAGGCCCAGCGCGCGGTCCGCGGCTCTCCGGGCGGTGGGCAGGTCGCCGTTCGCGCGGTGGGCGTCGGCTTCGGCGGTGAAGCACCAGGTCTGGCCGATCGGATCGCCGTGCTGCTCGGTCAGGCCGCGAGCCTGTCCGGCGAGATTCACCGCGGCCGCCGCGTCGCCGCAGGCCAGTGCGGTGCGCACGGCCACGAGCCGCACCTGGGCGCAGGTCTTCCAGTCGCCCGCGGCGTCGGCCAGCCGCAAGGCCTTCGCGCCGTGCACCCTCGCCGCGGCGAGATCGCCGAGGTGGTCCCGGTACAGGGCGGCCAGCGTGCCGTGGCAGCCCGACATCCCCGCCAGGTTGCCGGATTTCCGGCAGCACACGACCGCATCGCGCACGGCGGTGATCGCGCGGTGCCAGTCGCCGCACCGCTCGTGCGCGTCGCCCAGCTTGGTCAGCACCTCCGCCCGCAGCGCGAAGTCGACGTCTCGCAGCGGCACCTCGTTCAGGATGGCGACGACGTCGGCGTAGCGGCTGCGGTGCATCCGCGCCGTCGCCGTGACCAGCGCCGCGGTCACCCGCACCACCGGGTCCGGGCCGGCGACGGCCGTCAGCCGCGCGGCCGCCCGGGCGCCGTGGTCGTACAGGTCGAGCCGCACGAGCGGCGCCCGCAGCACCAGCAGCAGCGCCGCCGCGGGACGGAGCAGGCCGCCGCGCACGGCCAGGGCGAACACGGCCAGCAGGACGTCGACGTCCGCGCCCACCCACGACAGCGGCTCCGTCACCACGCGCCGCACCACGTCCTGGCCGAGTGCCGCGGCGGCCTCGGTGAGCACGGTGTAGCGGGCCGAGGTGCCCAACATGCGCTCGTGGGCGTGCCTGGTCAGCGCGACCGCCCAGCCGGCCAGCCGGTTCAGGGGGCCCGGGTCGAGCGACGGGCCGACCGTCCGGCAGTAGGCCCGCACGAGGTCGTGCATCCGGTAGCGGAGCACCCCGTCGCGCCCCGGGCCGGCCTGGTCGAGCAGGTTCATCGCACACAGGTGGGCCAGCACCTCGTCGGTCCGGGCGAGCGGCACGTCCAGCACGGGCGCGAGCGGCCAGCCGGTGAACGTGGGCGCTCCGATCGCCGCCAGGGCCAGCATCGCGGCCCGCGCGTTGCGGTCCAGCAACCGGAAGCTGGTGTCGAGACTGTGCCGCACGCTGCGCTGCCCGGCCACCAGCTCCCGCATCCGCCTCGACTCGTCGGACAGCCGCGCGGCGAGCTCCGCCACGCTGAGCCTGGGGTACGCGGCGAGCTGCGCCCCGGCGATCCGCAACGCGAGCGGTACGCCACCGCACGCCTCGATCACCGTGGCGACCGTGCCATTGCCGTTGCCACTGCCGTTGCCATCGGCAGTGCCGTCGCCGTCGCCGTCGCCCAGCCGAGCCGCGCCCGCGACGTTCGCCAGTACCGTCCCGGCGACCTCGTCCGGCAGCGGCCCGAGCGGCACCCGGACCGCCGACTCGACGTCGGGCAGCACGGACCTGCTTGTCACGATCGTGGCGCAGCCCGGTTCGGCGACCAGGAGCGGCTCGATCTGCCCGGCGGTGGCGGCGTTGTCGAGCACCACGAGCACCCGTTTGCCCGCGGTGCGACTGCGGAACTCGGCCGTGCGCTCCTCGACGGTGGCCGGCATCGACCGCGCCGGCACCCCCAGTGCGCGCAGGAAGCCGGCGAGGATGTCGTGCGGGGCGGCCGGCCGGGCATCGGCGCCCCGCAGGTCGGCGTAGAGCTGCCCGTCCGGGTAGGTGTGCACCGACGCCGCGCCCGCGTGCACGGCGAGCGCCGTCTTGCCGATTCCGGGCATGCCGGTGACCAGCACCAGCGGCGACGCGTCGGTCCGGCGCGTCACCGCGGCCCTGATCGCGGCCGACTCCGCCGCCCGCCCGGCGAACCCGGAGGTCCGCGGCGGCAGCTGGGCGGGCACCACGGCGGCCGCCGGAGGCGTCCCGACGGCGAGGATCTCCGCCTCCAGTGCGAGCAGCTCCCGGGACGGATCCACTCCCAGCTCGTCCCGCAGCACGCGCCGGGCCTCGTGGAACGCCGCCAGCGCGTCGGCCCGCCGCCCGGCGCGGTGCAGCGCCAGCATCCGCCGGTGGTGCAGGCCCTCGCGCAGGGGGTGCGCCTGCACCAGCGCGCTCAGCTCGGGCAGCAGCCGCGCGGCCCGCCCGCACGCGAGCTCCGCGTCGATCCACTCCTCGACCAGGCACATCCGCAGCTCGTCCAGCCGGAGCAGCTCCGCACCGGCCAGGTACGGGGTCACCCCGCCCAGCGGCGTCCCGGCCCACCGGTCGAGCGCTGACCGCAGCAGGCCGGCGGTGTCCTCGGGATCCCCGGCCGCCCGCGCCGCGCTCAGCAGCCGCCGCACCTCGTCGACGTCGACCAGGCAGTCCAGCAGGTACCCGCTCGCCACGGTGACCACGGCACCGGCGGCGCCCGTCCGGTCGAGCGAGGCACGCAGCTTGGACACCTGGATGTGCACCTGGGTCCGCGCGGTGGCCGGCGGCAGTTCGCCCCAGAGGGCGTCGATCAGCCGTTCCACCGTCACCGGCTGCCGGCAGGCCAGCGCCAGCACGGCGAGGACCGTACGCCCCAGCCGTCCCTTGATCGGGATCGGTGTTCCGTGGACCCGCGCGCCGACGGGACCGAGGACCGTGGCTTCCAGCAATCCCCTGCCCGGACCTTTCGAGATCGTGCCGCGGATCAGCCCAGTGCCGAAGTGGCCGCCGCCGTCTTCCCCGGCCGGCGGCGGCCACTCTGTGCCCTGCGCGACGCTGCCAGCGGCGCTCGAGCACCGTCAACCACCCCGGAAACGTTTCGCGCTCGACCGAAAGATCAGATCGTGCCCCGGCCCGGGCAACCTTCCGGCGCACCCGCGGGGAAATATCTCCATACCGCCGCCATAACGGATTGTTTCGAACGAAAGATCCCCGGCTTCAATCAACACCCGGATATGCAGCACCGCCGAACGGCCCCGGTTGGCCGAATGCGGTTACCCCGTTGGCCGCGTCGCGTGCGGTGGTGCTTCGGGTAACGTCAATCGGTCTTCCCGTCGCCCCCATCAAAAGGTATCAACGAGCGGAGGCCCGTTGAAAATCTTGCTGCTGTGCTCGGCGTTCAATGGACTCAGTCAGCGCGCTTGGCTCGCTCTGCGCTCCCGCGGCCATCGCGTCACCATCCGGGTCGTGCACGATCCGCAGGAAATCGCCGCGGCGGCCGCGGCCACCGATCCCGAGCTGATCATCTGCCCGTTCCTGCGCCGCCGGGTTCCCGACCTGGTCTGGCGGCGCTACCGCACGATCATCATCCACCCCGGCCCGGAAGGCGACCGCGGCCCGTCCGCGCTCGACTGGGCGATCATGGACGCCGAGCCCACCTGGGGCGTCACGGCCCTGCAGGCGACCGGGGACCTCGACGGCGGGCCGATCTGGGGCACCCGGGTGTTCCGGATGCCGTCCGATCCGCCGCGCAAGAGCACCCTCTACAACACCGAGGTGTCCGACGCCGCGATGAGCCTGATCGGCGAGGTCGTGACCAAGGCCGAAGACCCCGGGTTCACGCCACGTCGCCAGGACCGCCGGGTGCACGTGGTGGTCCGGCCCTTGGTCCGGCAGGCCGACCGGTCTTTCTCGTGGGGCGACCCGACCGGCCACGTCCTGCGCCGCATCCGCGCCGCCGACGGCCGTCCCGGAGTGCACACCGAGCTGGCCGGGGTGCCGATCGCGGTGTTCGACGCCCACCCCGGGGACGCTGCACCCGGCGAGCCCGGCACCATCGCCGGACGACGGCAGGGGGCCGTGCTGGTCCGCACCGGCGACGGCGCCCTGTGGATCGGGCACGCGCGGCGGCTGGCCCTCGAAGCCCCCGGCACGACGGTCAAGCTCCCCGCCGTTCTCGCTCTCGGGGACGGTGCCGGCGAGGTGCCCCGGATCGCCGGGCCGCCGCACCTCCGGGAAATCGGCTACCGCCGGGTGGGCCGGGTCGGCTGGGTGGACTTCGCGTTCCACAACGGCGCGATGTCCACCAGCCAGTGCCGCCGGCTGGCCGCGGCCGTGCGCTACGCCGCCGCGCAGGACACCGCTGTCCTGGTCCTGGCCGGCGGCGAGGTGTTCTCCAACGGCCTGCACCTGGGTGTCATCGACGCCCACCCGGATCCGGCGGCGGAAGCCTGGCGGAACATCACCGCGATCGACGACCTCTGCCGCCAGATCATCGCGTGCACCGGCCAGCTCGTGGTCTCCGCGCTGGTCGGTGACGCGGGCGCCGGCGGCGTGATGCTGGCCCTCGGCGCCGACAAGGTCATCGCCCGCGACGGCGTCCTGCTCAACCCGCACTACCGGAAGATGGGCCTCTACGGCTCGGAATACTGGACCTACGTGCTGCCTCGCCGGGCCGGCGAAGCAGAGGCGGACCGGCTGACCACCGACTGCGGCCCGATCACCGCCGCCGAAGCGGCCGAGATCGGGCTCGTCGACCGGCTCGCCGCACCCGACCGCACCGCGTTCCCCGCGGCCGTGCTGGACTACGCCACCGAACTGGCCGCCGACGGCCGCGCGGACGCCCTGCTCCGCCGCAAACGGGAGACCCGGGAAGCCGACGAACACCGCAGGCCCTTGGAGACCTACCGGATCAGGGAACTCGCCGAAATGAGCCACGACATCTTCGACGACCGCCACGGCTTCGCCCGCACCAGGCGCGCTTTCCTCACCGGACGGCCCCTTGGCCCGGCCACGCCGGAAACCCTCCGCCTGCCCGATCCCCGGCTTCCGGAGCTGACGCCCGTCAATTGATCGAGGTCAGGAGTTCTTGCGCTGATTGGCGTTGAAGCGTGCCTTTTTCTGGCGATTCCCGCACGTGTTCATGTCACACCATTTCCGGGTGCGGCTCTGACTGGTGTCGAAGAACGCCGCCCGGCAGGTCGGTGACGCGCACAAGGCCAATTTCCCGTCTCGTTCACCCGCGAGGATACCGATCGCGTCGGCGGCGATCACGCCGAGGGCATCCGCCACACAGGAGGCCGGGCCGAGCTGCCATCGCCGATGACCTTCCGGCGTCAGGACCGCCGCGGCCCGGCCCTGCAGGCTGCGGTCGTTGATGACCTGGACCGCGGCCGCGGGAAGGGCCTCCCCGAGGGCGGCCGCGGTCGCGGCGGCGTGGATCGACTCCCGCAGTTCGCGGGCGAGGCCGAGCTGGGCGGCGGTGCAGGACTCCACGGCGAGGCCGCTCACGGTCAGCCAGTCGACGAGCCGCTGTGGGGTGGGAATGCGCTCGATGGCGTCGCCGCGGCGCTCGGTCAGCGTCGCCGTGAAGCTGGTCGCCAGCACGCCACCGAGGCGGAAGTCGGGGAAGCCAGCACGCATGGAACCACCTTAGCCGGTTGCCTGTCGGCCGGACGCCGTGTTAGAACCGTCTTAGCCGGTTCCGCGATGGCCAGGAGGTCTCATGTCCTGCGACGTGCAAGCGTTCGAAACCCGCACCACCGACGCCGACCTCGACGATCTGCGCGCGCGGCTGGCCGCGGCGCGGCTGCCGGAGGCCGAGACGGTCCCGCGCGCCGCGGCCGGCGCCGACCGCTGGGACCAGGGCGTTCCGCTCGCCGACCTCGCCGACGTCGTCGGCTACTGGCGCAGCGAGTACGACTGGCGGTCGTTCGAAGAGCGCCTCGACCGGATCGGCCAGTTCCGCACGACCATCGACGGGCTGGGCATCCACTTCCTGCACCGCCGGTCCCCGCGCGCGGACGCCACGCCGCTGATCCTGACCCACGGCTGGCCGGGCAGCATCGCCGAGTTCGTCGACGTCGTGGCCGAGCTGGCCGATCCGGCCGACGCCGGCACGCCGGCGTTCCACGTCGTGGTCCCGTCGCTGCCGGGCTTCGGTTACAGCGACAAGCCGGCCACCACCGGGTGGGGGACCGAAAAGATCGCGGCCGCGTGGGTCGAGCTGATGGAACGGCTCGGCTACCCCCGGTTCGCCGCCCACGGCGGCGACTGGGGAGGCAACATCACCACGGTGCTCGGCGGCCGGTTCCCGGCGCACGTCCTCGGCATCCACACCACGTTCGCGGAGGGACCGCCCGGGCTCACCACGGACGGGCTGACGGCGGCCGAGCGCGAGTGGACCGAGGAAACCCGCCACTTCTGGCACCACCGCGCGGCGTACGCGAAGCAGCAGGCCACCCGGCCGCAGACCATCGGCTACGCGCTCGTCGACTCGCCGGTCGGGCTGCTCGCCTGGATCCTCGACAAGTTCGCCGAGTGGTCGGACACCGAAGACAGCCCGTTCGAGACGATGTCCCGGGACCGCATCCTCGACGACGTCACGCTGTATTGGCTGACGCGGACCGGCGCGTCGGCGGCCCGGATCTACTACGAAAGCCACAACTCGCTGGACCCCGGCCTCCGGGTCGACGTCCCGGCGGCCATCACCATGTACCCCCGCGACATCGAAAAGTACCCGCGTGCCTGGGCGCAGGAGCGGTACCGGCGGATCGTCCGGTGGCGGGTACCCGAGGCCGGGGGACATTTCCCGTCGCTGGAGGTGCCCGGGTATTTCGTCAAGGACCTGCAGGAAGGCCTCGCGGCAGTGCTGGCCGCTCCTCGGTGAGCCGCCCGGCGCGGAGCATCCAGCGGGCAGAGCACCACCGAACAGGCCGCCGAAGCCGTCCGGCAGGCCATCCTGTCGGGCCGGCCGCCGCCGGGCACGCCGCTGCGGGAAGCCGCTCTCGCCGCCGAGCTCGGCGTCTCCCGCAGCACCCTCCACCGGCTCTTCCACGCCACCCTGGTCGCGGCCACCGGCAGTCCCCGGCTGCGCCGCTTCCACGCTCAGCTGCAGCAAGAACAGCGCCTGGCCCTGGCGCCGGCCGAGCGTTCCCGCCGCCGGCTCGGGGCGGTCGCCGGGCTGCAGCACCGCCATCGCGACCGCACCGTGCTGTGGCTGGACGCCCACGGCGACCCCCGCGAGCCGCAGGCAACCGCCGCGCCACCCGCGTGGCGAACGACACGGCGTGTATCAACGTGGTTGCTTGTGGGTTACGGATATCACTCCGATGCACCCGGATCGGCGACCCCGCGTCCTGCCTATGACGGTGCGTAATAGGGGGAGGGGTCTTCGTTGGGTTTTCGCTCGTCACGACTGATGCGCCGGCCGGGCACCTGGGTGACCGTCGTCGTCGCCCTCGTTCTGGGCGGTGTCCTGATCACGTCCATCGACGACGACCCGGCCCCGCCCAGCCGGGCCACCGGCGCTCCGCCCACCACCGCGTCCACCACGCCCCCGCCGGTCGTCGTCAAGGATCCGGCGTGGATGCGCCCGCTGGGCCCGGGCGAAAAGCCGCCCCAGTTCGTGCTCTTCTCCTTCGACGGGGCCGGCTCGCACGAACACTGGAGCCGTTACCTCGCCCTCGCCAAATCGGTCAACGCGCACTTCAGCGGCTTCCTCTCGGGCATCTACCTGCTGCCGGACGACCAGCGGGCGCGCTACACCGGGCCGGGTCATCGGCCGGGCGCGGCCTCGATCGGCTTCGGCGGCAGTGCCGGGGAAGTCGCCGCCCGCGTCCAGGACCTCAACACCGCCGTCGCCGCGGGGCACCAGATCGGCACGCACTACAACGGGCACTTCTGCACCGGCGCCGAGCCGAGCGTCGGCCGCTGGACCGCGGCGGGCTGGACCGACGAAATCGGCCAGTTCAGCCACTTCGTCGACGACGCCCGCGATCGCCTGGGACTGCACCTGTCCGCCAAGGACGTCACCGGCGGCCGGACGCCGTGCCTCGAAGGCAACTGGGCCGCGGCGTTTCCGGCCATGCGCGACGCCGGCTACACCTTCGACTCCAGCCAGCCGTCCGACGGCGTCAAGTGGCCCACCGACATCGACGGCATCCGGGAGTTCTGGATGCCGTACGTGAAGGTGCCCGCGCTGCACAAAAAAGTCATCATGATGGACTACAACCTGTGGTACCAGTTCAACCATGCCAAGAACGACCCGTCGCACGCCGAGCAGTACACCCAGGCCACGCTCGAGACCTACCGCGGCGCCTACCGCGCCGCCTTCGACGGCAACCGCGCCCCGCTCGTCATCGGCAACCACTTCAACGACTGGGCCGGCGGGGCGTTCTCCCGGGCCGCCGAAGGCTTCATGGGCGAGGTGTGCACCAAACCCGAGACGGTCTGCGCCACCTACGCGGAAGTCACGAAGTGGATGTCGCTGCAGAACCCCGCCGTCCTGGACCGGTACCGGTCGATGCCGCCCGCCCAAGCCGGCTGAGGCTCGAGCGGGCGCTCGCCGGCCGGTTCAAGAGACCGTCCACACCTGGCTCGAAGCGCCCGTCCCGCCGAGCTGGCTGACTTGCGCACCGCTCGCGGTGGACGACCCGGCCACCCCGATCACCAAGCCGCTGCCGACGTTCTCCAGCACGTACTGACTGCCGGTGAGGCTGCCCACCAGGTCCGCGGCCCACTGCTGGCCGGCGCCGCCGGTGCAGGTCCACTGCTGCAGCTGGACGCCGTTCGCCGTCGACCCGTCCGGGACGTCGAGGCACAGCCCGCTGTTGACGTTGACCACCGTGAAGACGTTGTCGGACACCTTCGTCAGCCGCCACTGCTGGTTGGCGCCCCCGTGCGCCGGCCACTGGATGATCTTGCCGCCGGTCGCCGTGGAGGCGCCCGAAGCGTCCATGACCATTCCGCTGTTGGCGTTCTTCAGCACGTGCGTGCCGGCACTGGGCAGCCCCGAATTCGCCGACCACGTTCCCGCGTCGGTGTCGAGGCTCCAGCTCGGGTACTGGCCGAGGTTGACCGTCGTGCCGCGGATCGTGAGCGGCAGCCAGATCAGCGGCGAAGTGCCCATGGCGTTGCCCGTCCAGCGGTCGCCCGCGTAGATGTAGGTGGTCGCCGAGCTGCCCTGGACCGTGATGATGTTCGCGGTCTGGCTGTTGTAGGTGTTCGTGCCCGCCGCTGCGAAGTTCCGGAACGCCGACCACGGACCGGCCATCGACGACGCGGTCGCGTACACGTTGTCGTTGGTGGCCCACCCGGTCAGGTGGGACGCCAGCAGGTAGTACGTCCCGCCGACCTTGAGCACGGCCGGGGACTCGTAGTTGGGCAGCGTCGCCACCGCGCTCGCCACCGTCGTGTAGTCCGCGGACAGCCGGTAGATGCGGAGGCTGCGGCCGGCGTTCTCGCTCAGCAGGTACGCCGACCCGTCGGTGTCCTGGAACAAGCCGATGTCACGGCTCTGGTTGCCCAGCGGCTGGAAGCTGCCCCGGTAGGTGTAAGGCCCGCAGGGCGTGGGGCTGGTCGCCACGCCGACCCGCTGGTCGGAGTAGCTCGTGTTGTCGATGTGCAGGTACATCACGAACATCTTCGTGGCGGCGTTGTAGAGCACCTTGGGCCGTTCCACGATCCGGTTCGGCCCGAGGTCGCCACTGCCCTGTTTCGCCAGCGCGGTTCCCTGGTGGGTCCAGTTCGCCAGATCGGTCGAGGTGTAGCAGGGGATGTCCTGGAAGGCGGTGTTCGCCGTGGTCTGGCCGGTCTTGTCCTCGCCGAAGCCGTACCAGGTGGTGCCGACCTGCACGATGCCCATGCCGTGCAGCTGCAGCGCCCGGCCGTCGGTGTCGTACCGCGTGGCGCCGAGGGTGAACGTGTTCACCGCCGCGTGCGCCCGTGCCGCGGGCACCAGCAGGCCGGCCACGACGGCGAGCAGGACGGCGAGCAGAGCGAGCGGCCGGTTCGCCCGTTCCCTCGGTAACCGGTGCGGTGAGCTGGACATCCTGGGTTCCTTTCCCTTGCCGCGCGGGGGCGTCAGCGTGCGGAGAAGTCCTGGTTGGTGCCGGGGGCGTTCTTGCACGGCCACTGGTCCAGCTGCTGGCCCGCGGTACCGCTGGCGCCGTAGACGTCCAGGCACAGGCCGCTGTTCCGGTTCTTGAACTGCCAGCTGCCGTCGGACTGCTGCTGCGGTAGCCAGAGGCTTCCGGCGGAGGTGTTCGCCGGCTGCTGGACGATGTCCGGGACGCCTTGCGCGGTCGAGCTGCCGGACACCGAGACGTCCTGGCCGGAGTTGCGCGCCCGCAGCTCGCCGTAGCCGCCGTCCGCCGCGACGAACTGGAACTGCTGGTTGCTCTGCCCGTTGCAGGTCCACTGGTCGATGACGGCACCGGAGGTGCTCGAGTTGCCGTAGACGTCCAGGCACAGGTTGCCGCTCACGGTCACCAGCGTGTGGTCGCCGCCCGGGAAACCGCCCGTGCCGCCGGAGATCGTCCAGGTGAACGTCACCGTCCCGGACGCGCCGGTGGTGTCGGTGGCGGAGACCGTCACGCCGTAACTGCCGCCCGCCGCCGGGGTGCCGGTGATCAGGCCGGAGGAGGCGTTGATCGACAGCCCCGGCGGGAGGCCGGTGGCCGCGTAGGCCAGGCTCTGCCCGGCCGCCGAGTCGGTGGCGTGGATCTGCACGCCGCCGATCGCCGTCCCGGCGGTCCCGGTCTGATCGCCGGGACTGGTGACGGTGACGGTGTTGCCGCTCGTCGGGCCCGTCGGCGTCAGGTAGATCGCGAAGGCGTCGTGCGCGGCCTGGAAGGTGAACGGGATCGTCACCGAGCCGCCGGAAGCGTTCACGTTCTGGCTGAAGACGACCTGCGGTGCGCTCAGCGGTGCCTGGTCGGGGATGCGCTGCACCACGACCTTGACGCTGCCGTTGCCGGCCAGCCACGGCACCGAGGAAAGCCCGGTGAAGGCGACCGACGCGGGGCCGGTGTACCCCTTCTCGTCACCGATGACGGCGACGGCGCGGCCGGCCGCACTGTCCTTGGCCGCCGAGATCGCCGTGGAGCCGACCTGGCCGGAGGTGTTCACCAGCGTGCCGGTCATGTCCGCGTAGTCGCGAAGCGCCCACCAATGGCCGGTCGGCAGCCAGGTCCCCCCGCTCTGGGTGAGGACTCCGGTCAGGTTCGGGGTCACGCAGCAGACCCAGTTGCCCCGCATCGCGTTGACGTAGTTCGACTGCGCGAAGCGCGCCAGGTACCAGGCCGTCACCCCGGCGGTCTGCCGGTCGGCCGGCTGGTATTCGTTGGCGGACAACGGGATCGGCGAAAGCCCGTTGTTCGAGAGGTACCGGGTGATCGACTGGCCGACCTGCACCGGGTCGTCCCCGTCGCCCTCGTCGTGGTTGGTGATCTCGTCCGGCACGGTGCCGGCCGCCTTGGCGTGCGACAGGAAGGCGTTCCACTCCCCCGGGTTCTGATCCGGCGTGAACGCCAGCGACGGGCCCACGATCAGCGCGCCCGGCGCGAGCCGGCGGATCTCCCGGTAGGCGGTGTCCCACATCTGGAAGTACTGCGGGCTGGACACCCCGCGCGTCCAGAACGCGGAGATGTCCGGCTCGTTCCAGATGTCGTAGGCGAACTTCAAGCCCGTTCCCTGCAGGGCTCCCACGGTGGCGTCGATGAAACTGATCCAGTTCGCGCAGTTCCCGTTGTCGCACGGGTACATCGTGTTCGACGGCTGGCCGCCGTTCGCCCCGTAGATGTCGCTGACCAGCACCTGGTACTGGGCGTGGTAGGGCGGCTGGGTCAGCCGCTTCGCCTGCGCGATGATCGAGTTCAGGTCGGCCTTGGTGGCGCTGCCGTTCTGGTAGTTGTCCCTGATCCAGCCGCCGGAGAACCAGCCACCGCCGCGGAAGGCCGTGATGCCCAGTGGCTGCAGGTACTGGTCCGCCGGCTGCGTGCCGTCCTGGCTGATGCCGTACAGGAACCCCTCGCCGACCCCGGTCGACGGCCCGTGCGCCGACGCGAGGTCCACCGTCATCGACTCACCCGCGGCCGCGTGCCCCGCTGCCGCGGGTACCAGCGGGAACGCCACCACCAGAACCGCCGCGGCCAGCGAAGCCAGGCGTCCCGGCCGGAGTTTCGTCCTCATCGACTCCTCCTGCGGTTCGGCGAGCCGTCGAACCGGTTCGCCCGGTCGGCTCGGCAGCATCGTACGAACCCGGTCGACGGGAGGTCAATGACGCCGTGCGCCCACTGTCCACAATGGTCACTGTTTGAGTTCCGTTCGACCGTGCACTATCGGCCAATACTCGTTAGTGTCAAACAGCATTAGTCATCCACGACCCCTTGAACCGACACCCGATTCCCGACAGCAGGGCCGGAAGGGAGGTGAAAGTTACACCGCCACCCAAGGCGCAGTCGAATCGGTTCGAGAACGGTCGGCAACCGCACTGGATGCTTTACACAGCGCGCCCGGCTTCTTACTCTTTCGTTCTGGAAGCGCTCCCAGACTCGACGAGGAGGAGGCGGAGTGCGTACTTCGACGACGAAGGCGGTGGCCCGCGCGGCCGTGGCGCTGCTCGTGCTCGGCCTGACCTTGGTGGCTCCGGGAGTGTCCGCAGGCGCTCCGGCCGGGAAGTTCAACTACGGCGAAGCACTGCAGAAGGCCGTCTGGTTCTACGACGCTCAGCGCTCCGGCGCGCTGCCCGCCGGCAACCGGGTCTCCTGGCGCGGCCCGTCCGCCCTCGCCGACGGCAAGGACGTCGGCCTCGACCTGACCGGCGGGTTCTACGACGCCGGTGACCACGTCAAGTTCGGGCTGCCGTTCGAGTTCAGCATGACCATGCTCGCCTGGGGCGCGCTGGAGAACCGCGGTGCCTACCAGAACTCCGGCCAGTGGTCGTCCCTGCTCTCGAACCTGCGCTGGGGCGACGACTGGCTGATCAAGGCGCACCCGCAACCCGACGTGCTCTACGGCCAGGTCGGCAAGGGCGACGACGACCACAAGTGGTGGGGCCCGGCCGAGACGATGGCGATGGCCCGGCCCGCCTACCGCATCGACGACTCCTGCCCCGGCTCGGACCTCGCCGGCGAGGCCGCCGCGCAGATGGCCGCGAGCTCGATGGTGTTCCAGGCCGACGACCCCACCTACGCGGCCACCCTGCTCACCCACGCCAAGCAGCTGTACTCGTTCGCCGACAACCACCGGGGCGTCTACTCGAACTGCATCACCGACGCCCAGAACTTCTACAAGTCCTGGAGCGGTTACCAGGACGAGCTGGTGTGGAGCGCGATCTGGCTTTACAAGGCCACCGGGGACGCCGGCTACCTGACCAAGGCGCGCGCCGAGTACGAGAAGCTGTCCACCGAGCCGCAGACCACCACCCGCTCCTACCGCTGGACGCTGGCCTGGGACGACAAGTCCTACGGCGCCTACGTCCTGCTCGCCCAGCTCACCCACGACCCCGAGTACGTCGCCGACGCCAACCGCTGGCTGGACTGGTGGACCACCGGCGTCAACGGCCAGCACGTGCCCTACTCTCCCGGCGGCCAGGCCGTGCTCGACCAGTGGGGCTCGCTGCGGTACGCGGCGAACACCGCGTTCGTGGCGCTCACCTACGCGGATTCGTTGCGCACCAGCGATCCCACGCGGGCGACCACGTACCACGACTTCGGCGTGCGGCAGATCGACTACGCGCTCGGCGACAACCCGCGCGGCGCGAGCTTCGAGGTCGGGTTCGGCGTCAATCCGCCCCGCAACCCGCACCACCGCACCGCGCACGGCTCCTGGGCCGACAACATCAACGAACCGGCGCAGAGCCGGCACGTCCTGTACGGCGCGCTCGTCGGCGGCCCGTCCTCGCCCAACGACGCGTACACGGACGATCGCACCAACTACACGATGAACGAGGTGGCCCTCGACTACAACGCCGGCTTCACCGGTGCCCTGGCCCGGCTCTACGGCGAGTACGGCGGCACGCCACTGGCCGCCTTCCCCCCGAAGGAAAGCCCCGACGGCCCCGAGATCCTGGCGCAAGGCGCGCTCAACCAGCCCGACGGCGGCACGTTCACCGAGGTCAAGGCGTACGTGATCAACAAGTCGGCGTGGCCGGCCCGCACGTTCACCGGTTCGCTGCGCTACTACTTCACCCTCGACGGCAGCACCACGCCGGGCCAGATCTCGGTGACTTCCGCGTACAACCAGTGCGACGCGCCCACCCTGCACCAGTTCTCCGGCGCGATCTACTACGTCGAGGTGCCGTGCTCCGGCGGCGTCGCCCCCGGCGGGCAGTCCCGCTACCGCAAGGAAGTGCAGTTCCGGATCAGCAGCACCGGCACCTGGGCACCCGGCAACGACTGGTCGCACACCGGCCTCGCCCCCAGCGGCAGCGCGCCCGCCGACGACCCGCAGCTCGTGCTCACGCAGGGCGCCGCGGTGGTGTGGGGCAGCCAGCCGGGACAGTCCACCGGCGACACCACCGCGCCGACCGCACCCACCGGGGTCACCGCCACCGCCGGCAGCACCGGCGTCACCCTCAGCTGGACGGCCGCCACCGACGACGTCGGCGTCGCCGGTTACGACGTGCTCGACTCGGCAGGCGCGACGATCGGCAGCACCACGGGCACCAGCTACCAGGTCACCGGCCTCACGCCCGGCACCGCGTACACGTTCTCGGTCCGCGCTCGCGACGCCGCCGGCAACCAGTCGCCGCCCAGCAGCCCGGTTGCGGTCACCACCACGACCACCGGCACCGGCACCGGCTCGCTCGCGGTGCAGCAGCGCGGCGGCAGTGCCGCGACCGGCAACCAGATCCGCACCAGCCTCCAGATCGTCAACCGGGGCAGCACGCCGGTACCGCTGAGCAGCGTCACCGCGCGCTATTGGTTCACCGGCGACGCCGCCAACCCGGGCTACCAGGTCTGGTGCGACTACGCGGTTCCCGGCTGCGGCAACGTCACCGTGCGCGTCGTGAAGCTCGGCACGCCGCGCCCGGGCGCCGATGCCTACGTCGAGGTCGGCTTCACCGGCGGCACCCTCGCCGCCGGCGCGACCACCGGCGAGCTCCAGGTCCGGGTGGCCAAAGCGGACTGGTCCGCCTTCGACCAGTCCGACGACTACAGCTACCGCACCGCCGCGTCCTTCACCGACCTCGCCACCGCCACCGCCTACCAGTCCGCCGCCCTGACCTGGGGTACCGAACCCTGAGCCCCGGTCAATCCGGGCACCGGTCCGGAAAGCCGAACGCGGTGACCAGCGCCGGGTCGTGGAACTCGACCACCCGCGAGATGCCGGTGACCGTCGGGGTCAGCACCACGACGCCGTGGGCCCGCAGGACACCGCCGGTGTCCCGGTGGTACACGGCGGCGGCCGGCTGGCCGTTGGCGGTGGTGGCGCTCATCCGCCAGTCGCCCGGCGTACCGAGAACGTACGTCTCGAGGAGGTGGAGGCACTTCACCCGGCCCGCGTACCAGTCGCGGAACGGGGCCGCCTCCAGCGTGGCGTCCGCGCGCAGCACCCGTTCCAAGAGGCCGGCGTCGGAGCGTTCGAACGCGGCGATGTACCCCTCGAGCAGCGCACGCGCCCGCCGGTCGGTGGGTTCGAGCAGGTCCTCGGTCGGTGTTTCGAGGTCGTCGAGCCGGGCCCGGGCGCGCTGCAGGCCGCTCTTCACCGCCGCCGTGGTGGTGCCGAGGATCCGGGCCGTCTCCGGTGCGGTGAACGCCAGCACCTCCCGCAGGAGCAAGATCGCGCGCTGGCGCGCCGGCAGGTGCTGCAAGCTGACCACGAGCGCGAGCCGCAGGGACTCCCGCGCGACCAGCACCGCCGCCGGATCGGCGACCCAGTGGTCCGGCAACGGCTCCAGCCAGGAGACTTCGCCCGGCGCGGCCGGGACCGGCGGGCGATCGGGCCCGTCGTGCGGACCGGTCAGCCCGGACGGCAGCACCCGGTTCCGGCGTGGCTCCAACGCGGTCAGGCACACGTTGGTGGCGATGGCGTAGAGCCACGACCGGATCGACGCACGCCCCTCGAACCCGGCGTAGGACCGCCACGCCCGCAGGTAGGTTTCCTGCACCAGGTCCTCGGCGTCGTGCGCCGAACCGGCCATGCGGTAGCAGTGCGCCAGCAGCTCCCGGCGGCACCCCGCGGTTTCGGCGGCGAACCGGTCCTGGTCCCGCGCCGCCGCGGATTGCCTGCCGGCCATGCGTGCTCCTCGTTCCACTCGATCGATCTCTGTCCCGGTACGACCGGCACACCGCGGAAAAGGAATCGAAGCACAGGTCAGCAGGCCTCCGCGAACGGCGGCGCCCGCGGTCCCCCGTCGTCGAGCCGGAGGATCCGGCCGCGGGTTCGCCGCGGCATCTTCGGTGGTGCGGCCCGGATACTGCTTCGCCGGGTGTTGGCGTGGCGCGGTTCGGACAGCGCCCCCGGCTCGGCGGCCGGGCCCACGGTGCCGGTCACGGCAGCAGGGCCAGCTTGCCGACGGTCGCCCGGGCGGCCAGTTCGGCGAGGGCCTTGGGGCCGTCGGCCAGGTCGTAGGTGGCCGGGCGCGCGGGGGTGACGACGCCGGCGGCGACGAGCGCGGCGAGTTCGCCCATCACCTCGCCGAAGATCGCGGGTGCGGACCGGATCAGGGTGCCGATGTTGAAGCCGATGACGTGGACCTGATGCCGGTAGACCAGTTCCCAGTTGGTGAGCGAAGCTTCGCCGCCCGCCAGGCCGTAGACGACGACCCGGCCGGTGACCGGCTTGGCCGCGGCCAGGCTCGCGGGGAACGTGGCACCGCCGGCCGATTCCAGCACCAGGTCGGCGCCGGCCCCGCCGGTCAGGCGCCGGACCTCGGCGGCGAGGTCGCCGTCGCGGGAGTCCAGGACATGGTCGGCTCCCAGCGCCCGCACGGTCTCGTGCTTGCCCGGTGCGGCGGTGGCGACGACGGTCGCGCCGTAGTGCTTGGCCAGGGTCAGCGCGGCCTGGCCGGTCGCGCCCGCCGCGGCGGGGACGACCACCGTCTCCCCGGCCGTCACCCGGCCGAGCGGCTTGAGCGCGGCGAGCGCGGTGGGCCAGTTCACGGCCAGGCCCAGCGCCTGCCCGGCGCTCCAGCCCGCCGGCACCGGCATCGCGGCCGCCGCCGGCAGGACCAGGTATTCCGCGAAGGCCCCGTCGCCGATGCCGATCACGAGCGTCCCCGGTGGCGGGCCGGTCACCCCCTCCCCCACGGCCACGACCTCGCCGGCCGCCTCGAAACCCGCCCGGTACGGCGGTTTCGGGCCGTCCCGGAAGGTGCCATGGGCTTTCGACAGGTCGGCGAAGTTGACCCCGGCGGCGGCAACCCGGATCAGGACCTCACCCCGGCCCGGGCTCGGCACCGGCGCGTCGGTGATCAGGCGCATGTCCTGCGGTCCGTCCAGCGACGTCTGCTGCAGGGCACGCATGGTGGTGGGAACGCTCACGGCGATCGGCTCTCCTTCTCGGTGGCTTCGGCGGGGCCGGCCACTTGGGTGGGCCGTACCTCCGACAGGGAGACCGCGGCCGCCCGGGAAAGGAATCGGTTGCCTGGTCCGCGCGGCGCCCGTAAGAGATCGGTAACCGCGCACCGGACGTCGCTGGGCGATTCGTCCCGTTGACTGAACCGGGAGAAGAGCGAAGACGGAGGAGTGCGCGATGAACCGGACGCGGCTGATCGGCCGGCCCTGGGTCCTGAGCATCCTGGTGACGGGCGTGGTCGCCGTCGCGGCCGGGTTGTTCTGGTTCCAGCCGTGGCAGCTGGTGGTGGACGAGACGGTCCAGGAGGACCTGCCGGCCGCCGCGCCGGTGCCCGCTCCACCGTCGCCGTCCGCACTGCCCTCGGCGCCCCCTTCGGCCGAGGCCACCAAGCCCGCCAAACCCGCCGAGCCCACCGAACTCGCCGGCGGCACCCTGATCAGCCACGAGCACCGGACCACGGGCACCGTCCGGCTCCTGCGCGCGGCCGACGGGTCACTCGTGCTGCGGCTGGAGAACCTGGCCACCAGCAGCGGCCCCGACGTGCACGTCTGGCTCACCGACGCCCCGGTGAAACCGGGCAAGGACGGCTGGGACGTCTTCGACGACGGCAAGCACCTCGACGCGGGCAAGCTCAAAGGGAACAAGGGAAACCAGAACTACCCGCTGCCGGCCGGCACCGACCTGACCGCCTACACCAGCGTCAGTATCTGGTGCGACCGCTTCGACGTCTCCTTCGGCGCGGCGGAACTGGCCCAGCATCGGGGATGAAGGGCACCGCCTTCCCCGACCACCGATGGGCGGTACACCGCGGCGCACCCCTGCCGCACGATGAGGCGATGGACGCCCAGCCGGTTCCCTACCCCTTCGGGGACGCCGTGGCGCTGCAGGCCCATCCGCGGTTCGCCGAGCTGCGGAAGTCCGCGGCGCCGGTCCGCGTCACGATGCCCTACGGCGGCGATGCCTGGCTGGTGACGCGCTACGAACAGACGCGGTTCGTGCTGTCGGATCCGCGGTTCTCCCGCGCCGCCGCGGCCGGTGCCGATGTGCCGCGCGGGCGGCCCGGTTTCGAACCGGCGGGCAACCTGCTGGCCATGGACCCGCCGGAGCACAACCGCGTCCGCGCCCTCGTCGCCAAGGCGTTCACCGGCCGGCGGGTGGAGCTGCTCCGGCCCCGGATCCAGGAGATCGTCGACACGCTCCTCGACGGCATCAGGCCGCCCGCGGACTTCGCCTCGGCGGTCGCGTGGGAGCTGCCCGTCCTGGTGATCGGCGAGCTGCTCGGCGTTCCGCCGGGCGAACTGCCGATGGTGCGCGAGTGCACCGAAACGCTGGTCGCCTCGGGCGGGACCGTCACCCCGGCGGACGTCACGGAAGCCCGCGGAAAGCTGGCGGGCGCGCTGAAAACCCTGATCGCCCGACGCCGGGAAGAGCCCGCCGACGACCTGCTGACCGCCCTCGCCGCGGCCCGCGACGAGGAAGACCGCCTCACGGACGACGAGCTGCTCATGCTCGGCGTGGCCCTGCTGGCCGGTGGCCACGAGAGCACGGCGAACCTCACCGGCAGCATCCTGGTCGAGCTGCTGTCCGACCGCGAACGGTGGACGGCACTCGTCGCCCGTCCCGAGCTGGTCCCGTCGGCGGTGGAGGAGCTGCTGCGGTTCGTGCCGCTGGCAACGGTGGCGGATTTCGCCCGGATCGCCCGGGAGGACCTGGAGATCGGCGGCCAGGCCATCCGGGCCGGCGACGCGGTCCTGGTCCAGCTGGACTCGGCCAACCGCGACGAATCGGTGTTCCCCTCGGCCGGGGAGATGGACTTCGGCCGCAAGGTCAACCACCACGTCGCGTTCGGTTTCGGCGTGCACCACTGCGTCGGCGCGCCGCTGGCGAGGCTGGAGCTGCGGGTCCTGCTCTCGACGCTGGTCCGTCGCCGGCCGGACCTGCGCCTCGCGATCTCCCCGGAGGACATCGAGTGGCGCCGCGGTGGCTTGCTGCGCGGCGTCTCGAGCCTGCCCGTCACCTGGTGAAGCCCCGGCGCTCCAGGAAGTACCGGGCCAGCTCCGCGACGGTGGGCCGGTCGAAGACGACGGTGGCGGGCAGGTCGACGCCCGACAACCCGGTGAGCCGGGTGCGCAGCTCGATCACGGTGAGCGAATCGAACCCGAGCTCCGGGAACGGGCGGTCGTCGGCGATCACGGCGGGGTCCGGGTGGCCGAGGACCGCGGCGACCTCCGCGCGCAGCAGCTCGCGCAGCTCCGGCTCGGCCGGGTTCTCCGGCCAGCTCTGCCGCGCCGGGGCCGAGCGCGCGGTCGAACCGCCGGTCAGCGGGGCCATCGACACCGCCGGGTCGAACCGGACCGGCACCAGCACCGGTTCGGCCGAGCCGAGCGCCGCGTCGAACAACGCCAGGCCCTGCTCGGCGGTCAGCCCCTCGACGCCGGATGCGTGGATGCGCCGCCGGGCGGTGGCCGAGATCCGGTCGCCGAGCCCGGTGCCGAGCTCCCACAGCCCCCACGCCAGCGACAACGCCGGCAGCCCGGCCGCGCGGCGGCGGTACGCCACGGCGTCCAGCACGCGGTTCGCGGCCGCGTAGTTGACCTGTCCGGCCTTGCCGAACACGCCGGCGATCGAAGAGAACAGGATGAAGGCCGTCAGCGGCAGGTGCCGGGTCACCTCGTCGAGGACCAGCGCCGCGTCCGCCTTGGGACGCAGCACGAAGTCCAGGCGGTCCGGTGTCTGGGCCGCCAGCACGCCGTCGTCGACCACGGCCGCGCTGTGCACGACGGCCGTCAACGGCGGATCGCAGCTGCCGACCAGCCCCACCAGGGTGGCCCGGTCCGCGACGTCGGCCGCGACGATCCGGGCGTCCGCCCCGAGTTCCCGCAGGGACGCCAATAGTTCGTCAGCGCCGGGCGCCGCCGGCCCGCTTCGGCTGACCAGCAGGAGATGCCGGACGCCGTGCGCGGTGACGAGGTGCCGGGCCAGCAGAGCGCCGAGCGCTCCCGTCCCGCCGGTGATCAGCACCGTCCCGTCCGGGTCGATCGGCCGCGCCGGCGCCGGAGCGACCCGCGTGATCCGCAGGACGTGCGGCACTCCGTCGCGGATGGCGATCTGGGGCTCCGCGCTGCCGCCGGCGAGGTCCGCCACCCGCGTGACCGGGAACCCCGGCTCGAGGTCGACCATGCTGATCCGGCCCGGGTGTTCCGCCGCGGCCGCGCAGCCCAGTCCCCACGCCGCCGCGGCCGCCGGGTCGGGATCGGGGCTCGTCGCGTTGCGGGTGACCAGGAGCAGCCGCTCGCTGCTGCCCTGCCAGTCGTGGAGAACGGCGAGCGCCTGGCCGGCCGCCGCGCGTACATCACCCGGCGCGATTTCGACGGTCCGGACCGGTTCCGAGGCTGCCACCGGCGTCAGCGGAATCCACTGTGGACGGTAGAGCATCGTGTCGGGCGCCGCCATCGGCCGGGTCGTCAGCGTTTCGATCCCGGCTACCGGGTTCCCGGCTTCGTCGTACAGAGTGACGCGCACCTCGCCCGCGCCGAGGCGGACACCGTGCACCCTGGCCCGCCGCGCACCGGGCGCGTAGACCGCGACACCGCTGAAGAGGAACGGCACCCGCTGCTCGGCCGCCGGGCCCTCGGCCAGCGCGGTCGCGTGCACGGCCGCGTCCAGCAGGACCGGGTGGAGCTCGAACCGGCCCCCGACGTCCGGCGGCAGCTCGACCTCGGCGAAGAACTCCTCACCGGACAGCCACAACCGTTGCACCGCTTGGAAAGCGGGCCCGTAGGCGTGCACGCGGTAGGCGTCGGCGACGTCGGCTTCCACGGCCCCGGCCGGTGGCCACTCGCCGCTCCAGCCGGGCGGGAGCGGGCCGCGCGGGCGCAGCTTCCCCCCGGCGTGCTTCCGCCACTGCTTCTCGTCGCGGCCACGGGCGTAGACGTCGATCCGCGGCTCGTCCACGACGACCTGGACGTGGACGTCCTCGGTGTCCAGGCGCAGCGGGGCTTCGATGGCGAACTCCTCGACACCGCCTCCGCCGGCGTGCAGGACCAGCTCGGCGAACAGCGTCCCGGGCACCAGCACGGACCCGCCGACGACGTGGTCGGCGAGCCACCGGTGGCGGCGGACGCCGAGCGAGCCGCCGTGCACGACCCGCGGCGAGTCGGGCGCCTCCAGCGCCGGACCGAGCACGGCGTGGTCGCCGCCGGGCTGCTCCGGGGCCGGCTGGTCCAGCCAGTAGCGGGTGCGCTTGAAGGGATACGTGGGCAACGCCGTGATCCGCGCGCCCGAGCCGGCGAACACCGCGGGCCAGCCGACCCGGACGCCGGCCGTGTGCACCGCGCCCGCCGCGGCCAGCACGCCGGAGCCCGACATCGTGGCCGGAGAGGTCGGCAGGACGCCGGTGGTCAGGCGCCCGAGCACCGGCGCCGGGCCGAGCTCGAGGCCGACGGCCGGGCCGGGCGCCGCGGCCGTGGCGAGTGCGTCGGCGAACCGCACGGTCGAGCGGGCGTGCCGCCGCCAGTGGCCCGGCTGGATCTCGTCGAGCAGCTCTCCGGTCACGCACGACACGATCGGGAGGGCAGGACGGTGGTGCTTCAGCCCGGCGGCGACCTCGTGGAACTCGTCGAGCATCGGGTCCAGCAGCGGCGAATGGAAGGCGTGGCTGACGCGCAGGAGCGTCCCGCCGCCGAAGCGATCGGCGAGCGCCGTCGTCGCGGCCCGCTCACCGGACAGAACCAGCGAGCGCGGCCCGTTGACCGCGGCGACGGCGACCGCGTCCCCCACGAGCTCATCACCCAAGAGCGGAGCCACCTCCGCCTCGGTGGCCTCGACGGCGATCATCACGCCGCCGCCGGGCAACGCGGCCATGAGCCGGCCGCGCGCCGCCACGAGCGTCGCCGCGTCCGCCAGCGACAGCACTCCGGCGACGTGCGCGGCGGTGATCTCCCCGATCGAATGTCCTAACAGGACGTCGGGGCGCACGCCCCACGACTCGAACAACCGGTACTGCGCGACGCCGAAGGCGAACAGCGCGGCTTGCGCGTGGTCGGTGCGGTCCAGCGCTTCCGCACCGGTAAAGGCGACTTCGCGCACGCCGCCGCCCAGGGCTTCGCACGCCTCGTCGAAGGCGTCGGCGAACACCGGGAACCGCTCGGCCAGCTCCCGGCCCATCCCGGGCCGCTGCGCGCCCTGCCCGCCGAACAGCACGGCCAGCCGGGTTCCACTTCGGACGGTCCGGCCGGGCACCCGCCCGTCGGCGACGGCTCGCAGGGCCTCCCGGTTCGCCGCGGGCACCAGCACGCGGTGCGCGAGCGGCGTCCGCCGGGCGAGGGTGTAGGCAGCGTCGGATACGTCGACGGTGTCGGGCGCCTCGGCCAGCCCGGCCGCGACGACCCGGAGCGCTTCGCCGTCCGCGGCGCTGAGCAGCCAGGGCGCTGCGGGGAACGGCCGCCGGGCCGGCGGCTCCGGCGATGGTGCCTCCTCGACGATCACGTGCGCGTTGGTACCGCCGATCCCGAAGGCCGACACCCCCGCCCGGCGGACGCGGTCCGTGTGCGGCCACGGCCGGGCCTCGGCCAGCAGCTGCACCTGGCCGGCCGCCCAGTCGACGTGCGGGCTCGGCTCGTCCGCGTGCAGCGACGCCGGCAGTTGCTCGTGCTGCAACGCCGTCACCACCTTGATCACGCCCGCGATCCCGGCCGCGGCCTGGGTGTGGCCGATGTTCGACTTCACCGAGCCCAGCCAGAGCGGCTCCCGGCGCGGACCACGCCCGTACGCGGCCATCAGCGCGTCCGCCTCGATCGGGTCGCCCAGCGGCGTTCCGGTCCCGTGCCCTTCGACGGCGTCGACGTCTCCCGCGGTCAGCCCCGCGTCCATGAGGGCCGCCGCGATCAGCGCCTGCTGGGCGCGTCCGCTGGGGGCGGTCAGGCCGTTCGACGCGCCGTCGGCGTTCACCGCGGTGCCGCGCAGCACGGCCAGCACCGGGTGCCCGTGCCGGCGGGCGTCGGACAGCCGTTCCAGCAGGATCACCCCGGCGCCCTCCGACCACGCCGTACCATCGGCTCCGGCCGCGTAGGACCGGCAGCGGCCGTCCGGGGAGAGACCGCGCTGCCGGCTGAAGGCGACGAAGGTGCGCGGGGTGGCCATCACCGTGGACCCGCCGGCAACCGCGAGCGAGCACTCCCCGTCCCGCAGCGCCTTCACGGCCAGGTGCAGCGCGACCAGCGACGACGAGCAGGCCGTGTCGACGGTGAGGGTGGGCCCGGTGAGCCCGAAGGTGTAGGAGATCCGGCCCGAGGCCACCGCGTGCGAGGAGCCGATGCCCAGCCACGCCTCGAACTCGTGGGAAGTGGTGAACCGGCTTGCGTAGTCCTCGTTCATGACGCCGACGAACACACCCGTGTTGCTGCCGCGCAGCGTCGCGACGTCGATGCCGGCCCGCTCGAACGCCTCCCAGGACGTCTCCAGCAGCAACCGCTGCTGCGGGTCGGTGGCCAGCGCCTCCCGCGGCGAGATGCCGAACATCCCGGCGTCGAAGTCCGCGAACCCGTCGAGGAAGCCGCCGCGGCGGGTCACCGAGTGGCCCAGCCGGTCCGGGTCCGGGTCGTACAACCCCGCCACGTCCCAGCCGCGGTCGGCGGGGAACTCCCCGGTCGCGTCCACCCGGTCCGCCACGAGCCGCCACAGGTCCTCCGGCGAGCGCACCCCGCCGGGGAACCGGCACGCCATCGCCACGACGGCGATCGGTTCCGCGGACGGCAGCGGGCTCGCGCGCGGCGGCTCTTCCGGGCTCGCCGAGCCCAGGCGCGCCAGCTCGGCGATCACCGCGCCCGGCGTGGGGAAGTCGTAGATCAGCGAGTGCGGGACGGGCACGCCGGTCAGCGCGGTGATCCGGTGCCGGAACTGCACGCCGGCCAGGGAGGACAGCCCGAGGTCGGTGAAGGGCCGGTCCCGCCACCCGGCGCCGCCGTCGTGCCCGCAGAGGGCCGTCAGCTCGGCTCGCACCACCGCCGCGAGATCCGGCTGCACCAAGGCGTTCCGCCGCGGTTTGCCCGACGCCGTCCGCGGGATCGAGTCGACTTCGAGGTAGGCCACCGGCACCTTGTGCAGGGAAAGCCGGCTGAGGCAGAGGCGGCGCAATTCCTCGGCGTCGAAGCCGTCCGGCCCGGCGACCACGAACGCCACCGGCACCTGCCCGACGACGTCGTCGGGGCGGCCGGTCACGAGGACCTCCCGCACCGAAGGGGACTCCTCCAGCACGGCCTCGATCTCGGTGGGGTGGACGTTCTGGCCGCCCGAGACGATCACGTCGTCGACCCGGCCGTCGAGCACCAGCCGGCCGCCTTCGAGCCGGCCGGCGTCACCGGTGCGGTACCAGCCGTCGTGCAACGGCGACTCCGGCTGCCCGTGGTAGCCCAGCATCAGTCCCGGGCCGCGGACGAGCACTTCCCCCGCGTCGATCCGGACCTCCATGCCGGGCACCGGGATCAGTCCCGGTTCACCGGGACGCTCCACCGCGACCTTTCCGCCCGTCTCGGTGCTCCCGTAGCCGTCGACGAGGGGCAGGCCGAACAGCTCCCGGACCGCGGCGCGGGCCGCCGGCGTGCACGGCGCACCGCCGGTCAGGCACAGCCTCGGCGCGACGACCGGGCCGTCGGCCTCCTGGCGCAGCCGCAGGTAGGTGGCCGGGACCCCGGCGAGCACGCACCCCGGGTACTGGGCGAGCAGCTCCGGCGAGCAGCCGTCGGCGAGCCGGGTGTGCGCGCCGAGCGCGATCGTGGTGGTGAAGGCGAGCGACAGGGCGTAGGCGTGGTGGAGCGGCAGCGGCCACACCACGGTGTCCCCGGCCTCGATCCCGAACACGGGGACGTAAGCGGCGGCGGTCGACCAGACCGCCGCGCGCTGCGAAAGGAGAACGCCTTTCGGCCGTCCGGTGGTGCCGGAGGTGTAGAGCAGCCACGCGGGCTCGTCCAGCCCGAGGTCGTCCCGCGGCGGTCCTGCCGCCGGCGGCGGCTCCTCGACGAAGAGAACCCGCAGGCCCGGCCGGCCCTGCCGCAGCCGGTCCGCCAGCCCGGCGTGCCGCGCCTCGGTGATCAGGAGCGCCGCTCCGGAGTCGTCGATGAGGTGGGCGAGCTCGGCCTCGGTCGACCGCGCGCTCACCGGCACCCCGACGGCCGCGGCCCGCAGCACCGCCAGCAGGGCCACGACGAACTCGACCCGGTTGCCGACGTGGACCAGCACGCGCTCGCCCCGGGACACGCCGAGACCCGCGGCGAAGTCCGCACTGGCGCGGGCCAGCTCACCGTAGGTCAGCGTCCGCCGTCCGTCGGAGAAAGCCGGGCGTTCGGCGGGGTGCGCGGACAACGACGTCAGCAGCGGCCTGAGGAACTCGGCCCGGATTTCTTCCACTGCTCCGGGTATACCGCAATCACCGCGGCTTCGTCGGCGGCGTGGTGCCGGTCCGTTCGTCGCCGTAGCTCAGCCACGTCCCGATCGGGGGACGCTGGCCGACGCCCGGGCGGCGGTAATCGCACACCCCGTCCGGGAACACCGACCGCAGCCGCTGCCGGTCCGCGGCGGTGAAGGTGACCGGGTAGTCGCGGAAGTCCAGCGGCTTCAGCCGGCACTTCAGCACGTCGAGGGCCAGGCCCTCCCCCGCGACGATCCGGGTGTTCGTTGCGACCGGGTACTGCGTGCCGCACTGGCCGCTCGCCGGGTACGTCAGCTTCTCGGTGATCCGCGACGTGGCGGAGAGGTAGCACCCGTCGCCGAGGTCGCCCGGCCGGTTCGCCAGCACCTTCAGCTGTCGGCTCCGGTGCGAGCGGTCGGCGTCGATCGCGGTCAGCCAGCGGTCCATGGCGTCGAGCTCGTAGGCACTGGCCGCCCCCGCTTCGGCCGCGGTGGGCTGGTTTTCGATGATGACCTGGTTGCCCGCCGTGCCGTTGGCCCGCAGAAGCCGCTGCCGCATGACGTAGGACCACTCGGTGGTGTGGATGTCGTTGCCGAACCCGGCGAAGTCGAGATCGGTCCGCTGGTCGATGATCGGCGTTTCCCGCAACCCTTGCGAGGCCGAGTTCACGAGATCGTCGGCGTACACCGCGTCGAGCGCCCTCGGGTCGGCCGCGATCCGCTGCGGCACAGGCGTTCCGGTGTAGTCGAGGCCACCGATGGCCGCGTTGAGGTCGGCGAACTGCGCGGCGGTGATGGTGCCGGCCTTCAGCGCGTTCAGGCCGTACTGCACGCCGGTGGTGTCCAGCGGGCTGCGCACGAACCCGGTCTTCGGGTCCCGCCCGAGCTGGTTGACCAGCTGCTCATTGGAGTTGCACTTCACCCCGCCCGGGTTGGTGACCGGATCCCACCGCGCCGGAACCGGGATGGCCGCGTTGCAGCTGCCGGTCGCGGTGGCGCGGCTGGCGAAGGTCTTGTCCCAGGAGACGCAGGTGTCGTAGCTGGCGAAGCCCGCGACGGCCTGCTTCTGCGCCGCGGTGAACGACGCGCCCGGCCCGGCGAAGTACCGCTCGAGCAGCCGGCAGTCCGACACCGGGCCGCCGGTGCTCAGCGGGTCCGGGAACGAGACGCCGGGGATGATGCCGTCGACGATGCCGGGGTAGTTCTCCGCGATGTCGTACTGCTGGATCGCCCCGCCCGAGCCACCCCAGCCGATCGTGTGCGCGACCGGGCCGTAGGTCTCGGCGAAGTGTTCCTTGACCATCATCGCCGCTTCGGCCGAGATGATCGGGCTGCAGTTGGTGTCGAGCACGTTCAGGGTCGACGACGCGACCGCGTAGCCCCGGGCCAGGAACAGGTCGTTGACGACCCCGCCGGTCGAGCTGCCCTGGTGGTAGCCCGCGTTGCAGCCGCCGCCGAAGGTGTAGACCAGCTTCCCGTTCCAGCTGTGTTCCGGCGCGACGGGCGAGGGTGCACCGTCGTAGAGCGCCGCCATCTCGTAGACGGCACGATCGATCGTGCCGCGCTCGACGCGGACCACGTACGGCACCGCGTGTCCGCCGACCGTGGCCGTCGCGAGGTCCGCGGGCCGGGCCGCCGGGTCCGCCAGCGGCGCGAACGCCCCGGCGGTCGTCCGGTACTGGTAGCTCACCTGCGCCGGGGCGCTGCAGTACGGCTGCGCCGCGGCGGGCAGGCCGAACGCCGGGGTCTCACAGTAGAACGGGAGCTGCTGCGAGCCGGAGAAGACCGGCCCGGTGATCGGGTGGTTGGTGACGCGCAGGTGCGCCCACCGGGCCGGACCGCGTCCGTTCGTGCGGGCGCTCAGGTCGTTGACGCCGTCGCGCAGGCCGGTGACCAGGCCGAGCAGGCTGCCGTCCGGCTGGGCGCGGAACGCCGGGGTGACGTCGTGGCCGTTGGCGCTGACGGTGACCCGCTGTTCCGCCGGGACGACCCTGACCAGGACCTGTCCCCCGCTGACGAGCTCGGGCCGCGGGTTCGACACCGTCTCGATCGTCAGCTGCCGCCAGGGCGAAGAGCCGGGAGCGGCCACCGCGGTCGCGGTCCCCAGCAGGAGAACGGGCGCGGTCAGGGCCGCGACGACGGCGGGCGAGCGCAGAGCACGGTTGGCCACCAGACACTCCGGTCGTTCGTGGCATCGCGTCGGCGCGACACCGGGCTGCTGCCCGGTATAGCACCTGCGGCACGCCCGGAACAACGCCCGGGCGTCCGCCGTCCGTGTCAGCCGAGACTCCACCGCTGGTTGCTGCCGCCGTTGCAGGACCAGAGTTCGACCGGGGCGCCCTCGGCGGTGGACGCACCGGTCACGTCCAGGCACAGCCCGGACCGCGCCGCGGTGACGCTGCCGTCGGCGTTGAGGTTCCACTGTTGGTTGGCTTGGCCGTTGCAGGACCAGACGATCACCTTGGTTCCCGGACTGGTGCCCTGGCCGGAGGCGTCCAGGCACAGCGGCGTGCCGGCCGGCGTGACGGTCAGCTCGGCGGCGGCGGTCCGCGTCCAGGTCTGCCCGGCCCGTCCGTCACACCCGCCGATGGTCACCTGCGTGCCCGCCGCGCCGGCCGGGGGCGCGGCAAGGCACTTGGCCGCGCCCACCGCGTGCAGCGGGCCGGTGTTCCCGCCTCCCGGTGGCGTGCCGCCGCCGGGCACGTACGGGCACTTGGGCGTGTAGATCGAGATGGAGCGGGGATCGGGGGGCGCCGGGCACAGGAACGGCGGGTGCCGGGTGTCGCTGTCCAGGAAGGTTTTCAGCCACGGGATCAGCAGTTTCATCTCGACGTTGTTCGGATGGGTGTAGTAGACGTGGTCGGCGCCGGCGATCTGGGCGAAAACGCTCTGCGTCGAGGCGGGCATGGTGGCGTAGAGACCGCTGAGGTAGGACGGCGTGACCACGGTGTCGTTCTGCCCGCCGAGCACCATCGTCGGCACCTTGTCCGTGGCCAGCGACAGGTTGCCCACCGGCGAGCCGGGCGCGAGCCCGATCGCGGCCTTGAGCGAGGGCCGGTTTTCCGCCGCGAGCATCGCCCCGGCCCCGCCCGCGGAATGGCCGAGCACGGCCAGCCGGTTCGGGTCGACCCGGTCGCGCACCGGGCTCTGCGTCGTCAGGTAGTCCAATGCGGCCAGCAGTTCGGTGCCGCGGGCGTCGGCGCTGTCGGTGCGGCTGTTCGTCTCCACGCCGAGCACCACGAACCCGAACGAGGACAGCCACGGCCCCATCCACGCTTCCTCGTTGGCGAACAAGGCGGAATAGCCCGGCACGATCGCCAGCGCACCCCAGGTACCCAGGCTGGTGTCGGTCGGGTAGTACACCGTTCCGCCGTTGAACCCGTGGCCCGCCGGCACGCTCGCCGACGTCGTCGCGAACGGACCGGTGCTCGATTCGATCATCGCCACCGTCGGATCGGGGCCGCGCTGGTACGGGTTGGCCGGCGCGCTGTCCCGCGGCCGGGCGAGGGCGGGCCCCGCCGCGAGCACGGCCACGGCCAGCGTGGTCATCGCGGCCAGGATCGCCACGAAGAGCCCGGTCGCCCGGGCCGTCGTCCTGCCTCGTTGCATGCTCGCCTCCACTGCCGAGCGGACATTCCGCCTCAGGGTGGCAAGACAACTCCGCGACTTCAACGACGACCGCACCCCCGGGGGAACCACCGCGCCCGCACGCCACCGGATCGTCGCTGGTCACCCGCTCGTTTCGACGCGGCCGCCGGCCCGCGATCACCCGGCTACGACGGGAAACTTTCATCGGCAAGCCCTCACTTGGCGAGCAAGGTGAGCAGCCGGGACACCTCGTTCCGGACCGCGTCCCGGCCGGGAGCCAGGTAGCGGCGGGGGTCGGTGAGGGCGGTGTGCGTCCCGAGCGTCGAGCGCACGGCTTCGGTGAGCACCTGGTTCAGCCGCGTCCCGATGTTGACCTTGACGATGCCGCTCGCCACCGCCCCGCGCAGTCCCTCGTCGGGTACGCCGGAAGAACCGTGCAGGACGAGCGGCACCGGGACGCTGTGCGCGAGCGCGGCGATCAGCTCCTCGTCCAGTACCGCACTGCGATCGGCCATGGCGTGCGACGAGCCGACGGCCACGGCAAGGGAGTCCACGCCGGTCGCGGCGACGAACTCGGCGGCCTCGCCCGGGTCCGTGCGCACGCCCGGGGCGTGGGCGCCGTCCTTGCCGCCGATCTCGCCGAGTTCCGCCTCGACGCGGCAACCCGCGGCGTGGCAGCGTTCGACTACGGCCTTCGTCCTGGCCACGTTTTCGGCGTAGGGCAACGCGGCGGCGTCGAACATGACGGACGTGATGCCCAGGTCGAGCCCCTCGCGGATCAGCTCCTCGTCCTCGATGTGGTCGAGGTGGACCAGGACGGGCACGGTCGCGTTCTCGGCCAGCCGCAGGCAGGCGAGTGCGAACGGCGCCAGGGAACCGTGGTAGCGGACGGCGTTCTGCGAGATCTGCAGGACCACCGGCAGTCCGCTGTGCTCCGCGCCGGCCACGACGGCTTCGGCGTGCTCGATCAGGATCGCGTTGAACGCCCCGATCGCGCGCCGCTGCGCTCGCAGGTCGTCCAGCAAGGCGGCCCAGTTCATCGGTTCCTCTCCACTTTCACCGCGTGCATCCATTTGTCCCTGGCCGCGACGTCGACCTCGCCGGCGACCGGCCGCAGCACGGCGGCGGCCGACGTGGCGACCACGTCCGCCAGCGTCACCGGCCAGTCCACTTCGGACACTGCACCGGCGGCAGCCAGCCGCAGCGCCAGTGCGGCGGCTCCCGCGTCTCCGGCACCGGCCGAATTGCCGCTGACGACTTCCGCGGGCCAAGCGCGCCAAGTGCCCTCGGCGGTGACGGCGATCGCGCCGTCGGGGCCGAAAGTCGCCACCACCGCCGGCGTTCCCGCGGCCACGAGCTTTTCGCAGGCCTCGAGGCCCGGGCCGGCCAGCTCCGCCAGTTCGTCCTCGTTCGGCATGAGCACCGCGCCGCTCCCGGCGGCCTCGCGCAGAGCGGCGCCGGAGACGTCGGCGATGACCGGCACGTCGTGCCGGACACACAGCCGAGCCAGCTTCGCGGGGACGTCGGCGCCCAGCCCCACCGGCACACTTCCGGAGATCACGACGGCTCCCACCCCGGCCGCGAGCTCGGCGCGGAGCGCGTCGAGGACGCCTGCTTCCCCGCTCGTGGCAGCCGGGAAGCCGTTCTCCTGCACCATCGTCGTCCCGTCGGCGGGCGTCACCACCGCCACCGTCCGCCGCACCGCGGGCAGCGCCGGGACGAGCCGGTGCTTAAGTCCCAGCTCGTCCAGGCCGTCCCGGAACTCGTCGGGTGTCCGGGTGGTGGTCAGCGCGAGCACCAGGCTCTCGCCGCCCAGTTCGCGCACGACCGCCGCGACGTTGACGCCCTTGCCGCCGGCGCGGGCCCGGACGTCCGACACCCGCGTGGTCCCGCCCAGGCGCAGTGCGTCGGCCCGGTAGGTCACGTCGATGGCGGGGTTGAGGGTGACCGTGACGATCCGCGGCGTCATGACACCGCGCTGCCGGGGACCAGCTCCGTGGACTTTTCCGCGCGGTAGACCATCAGGGTCGAACCGACGAGGGCGAGCACGATGCCCGCGATCTGGAACCCGGTGGGGGCGGCGCCGAAGAACAGCAGCGACAGGACGATGGTCAGCACGGGGGCGAGGGCGTTGGTCACCGGCGCCACGATCGACGCCTTGCCCCGGCTCATCGCCATCACGAGGAACAGCGCACCGACCGCGTTGAGCAGCTGGGTGCCCGCGGTGAGCGCGGGCGCCTGCCACGGGAACCCCAGCGGCAGCCCGCCCATCATCAGCACGGCGACCGGGATCAGCAGCAGGCCGCTGATCGTCATCCAGCCGAACGTCGAAGCGTCGTCCACGCCGGCGAGCGCGGCTTTGCGCATGAAGAACGCCTGGACACCCCACGCCACGCAGACAGCCGCGGCCAGCACCAGGTAGAGCCACCCGCTGTCACCGCCGTCGCCGGTGGAGACGGAGAACAGGACGACGGCGACGAGCGCGAGCACCACGCCGGCCCACGACCACCCGCCGAGCCGTTCCCGCAACGCCCCGAACGCCAGCAGCACGGTGACCGCGGGCGAAAGCGCGACGATCGGGAAGATGACGTAGGCCGGTCCGATCGTGAGGGCTTTGAACAGCAGCAGCTGGCCGCCCGCGCCGGTGAGCCCGATCAGCAGCCCGTACCCGGCGGCGACGCGACCGCGGTCGAGCTTCTTGCCGCGCAGCGAGAACCACGCGGGCACGAGCATGGTCAGCGACCAGACCACGTACACCATCGGGTCGGGGTAGGCGTAGAGCTTGGTGGGCAGGGCCGAAATGGCCCCCCACACTCCCCAGAACACCACCAGCAGCCCCGCGTACGGGATCCAGCTGTTCGCGCGGGTGAACGACATGTCGGCTCCTCAGTGCGGCAGGGACGCGGTCGAGTGGACTTGCTCGGCCCGCAACGGGTGTCCGTGCAGGCGCGCCGCGTAGAGCGCGGCACCGATGTGCGGTTCCAGCAGTGGCGCACGGAGGTCGTACTCGAGGGACAGCGCATCGCGGAACGACGACAGGACGTGCGCCGACCCGAACATGCCGCCGGAGTACGACACCGGAACCCGTTGGGCAGCCTCGAATTCCAGCGCCACGCGGCCGACGTCCACGAGCAGCGCGAGTTCGCGCCCGGCCTCCCGCAGCACCCCGGTCGCGACCGCGTCACCGGCGTCCGCGGCCTGGGCCACGACCTTGCTCAGGCTCGCGATCCGGCCCCGGTCGCCGTGCCACCGGTTCACCACGACGTCGATCGCGTCGAAGTCGGCGGCGAGGCCCAGCGCCTGGCGCATTTCCCCGACCAGCGGGCCGGCGGGCAGCCGCCCGTCGACCATGCGGCTGAACGCGTTCAGGCCCTGGATCGCGACCCAGTAGCCGGAGCCTTCGTCACCGAACAGCTCGCTCCAGCCACCACCGCGCCACTGCCTGCCGTCGTGCTCGCCGTAGGCGATCGAGCCGGTGCCGGCGACGACGTTGATGCCGTCGATCGCCCCCAGCGACCCGGCCCAGCCGCAGATCATGTCGTTGCCGCAGCGGTAGTTCCCGGTCCCGAGGATCCGGCCGGGGATCGCGTCGAGCACCGGCACGTCGGCGCTGATCTCCCCGTAGGCGGGCAGGCCGAAGAAGGCGTGCGTGATGTCCGGGACCGCAATGCCCGCGGCCTCGCACACTTCACCGATCCCCTGGCGCAAGAGGGGTTCCACGATCTGCAGGCCTTCGCTCAGGTAGTACACGCTCGCGGTCCTGGCCTCCGCGACCACCCGGCCGTCGAGACCGACCAGGCAGAACGCCGTCTTCGTCCCGCCACCGTCGACACCGAGGAACACGTCAGCTCACCTCCGGGGCCGCGAATTCGTGGATGACCACGCCCTGCACGACGCGGTTCACCTCCCCTTCGGGGAACGGGTTGTCCGGGGTGATGCCCAGCGCGAGCGAGCACGCGAGCGCCGTGGTCTGCGCCGCGATCACGGCGAGCAGCGCGTACCCGGCCACGGGGACGCGGGGTGGCGAGGGCACGGGCCAGACCCGGGCGCCACCGAACTCGGTGGCGTCGTCCCCGCCCACCACGACCACCCGCTCCTCGCCGAGGGACTGCACCAGCTCGCGCGCGATGTCCACGTCGTACCGCCGAGCGTGCGGATCGGTGGACAGGAAGACCACGGCGATGGTGCGCTCGTCGAGCACCGACTTCGGTCCGTGCCGGAACCCCAGCGCGGAATCGGCGATGCCGACCACTTCACCCCGGGTCAGCTCCAGGCACTTGAGCGCGGCCTCCCGGGCCAGCCCGCGGAGCGGCCCGGAACCCAGGAACACCAGCCGGGCCGGCTTGGCGCCGGAGATCGCCGTCGCGTGCTCGGCGGCCCCGTCGAGCACCGCCGACCCGGCGCGCGCCAGCGCCTCGACGTCGACGTCCACGCCGAAGGCGAGCAAGGCCGCCAGCGCCATCCCGGTGAACGACGAGGTCATCGCGAACCCGCGGTCGTTGACCTCGTCCGGCAAGGCCACCACGACCGCGTTCCCGGCGCCGGACCACCGCCGCGCCAGCTCGCCCGCGGGGTCGCAGGTGATCACCAGGTGCCGCAGGCCGGGCGTCAGCCGGTGCAGCAGATCCGCCGCCGCGACGGACTCGGGGCTGTTGCCGCTGCGCGCGAAGGACACCAGCACGATCGGCCGGTCGTCCACGACCACGGCCAGCGGATCGGCGACGATCTCCGTGGTCGCGATCGCCTCGACCGGCCGGCCGAGGTGCCGCGCGAGATCGCGGGCCACGACCTCGCCGACGAACGCCGAGGTGCCCGCGCCGGTGAGCACGATCCGCCGTCGCTCGTCGCCGAGGAGCTTCTCGATGTCCGGCCGGGCCCGCCGCACGGCCTCCGCCACCCGGAGCCAGGTGGCGGGCTGCTGCCCGATCTCCCGCGCGGTCCAGCTGTCGCCGGACCACCGCCCGCTGCTGTGCATAGGTGCTGCCTCCGATTTCCGGGACGTACCTTCCGGAGGGTCATCCGCTGCTGCGCGAGGGGCAAGGTTCACTGTCCAAACGCGCATTCGGAATGAGCGTTTCGCCGGCTGTCGTAGGCTCGGCCCATGGCCACGCGGAAACGGCGCACCACCCGAGCCGAACGGCTCTCGGAACTTCTGCGGGTGCTCGCGGACACCGGCTCGCTGCACGTGGGCGAGCTCAGTGCGCGGTTCGGCGTCTCCTCCGCCACGCTGCGGCGCGATCTGGCCAAATTGGAGGAACAGCGGCTGCTGACCCGCACCCACGGCGGCGCGCGGCCCCGGGGGCACACGAACGAGGTGCCACCGCCCTACCGGGAAAGCCGTTCCCCGGAGGCCAAACGCGCCATCGTGCACGCGGCGATCCGCACGCTGCCGACCGGGCCGCACGTCATCGCCCTCACCGGCGGCTCCACCACGAGCGAACTCGCCAGGGAACTGCCGGGCCGGGCGGATCTGACGGTGGTCACCAACGCGTTGAACATCGCGATGGACCTGGCCTTGCACCCGCGGCTGAAGCTGGTCGTCGTCGGGGGTGTGGCCCGGCCCCAGTCCTACGAGCTGGTCGGGCCATGGGCCGAGCACGTGCTGGCCTCGATCAGCGTCGGCACGGCGTTCGTCGGCGTGGACGGCATCGACGCGACGGCGGGCATCACCACGCACGACGAGAACGAGGCCCGGACCAACCGCGCCATGCTGGGCCGCGCCCAGCGCGTGGTCGTGCTGGCCGACGGCAGCAAGCTCGGGCGGAGCACCCTCGCCCGGATGGGGGACATCCAGGACGTGCACGAGGTCATCACCGACGCCTCCGCCGCGCCCGCCGCGGTCGCGGCGATCCGCCGGGCCGGGGTCCGGGTCACCGTCGTCGAGGTCGGCTCCGCCAAGGACCGCTGAAACGCTCATCGCGAATGCGCGTTTGGTTGACCGCGGTGATCGTCCTGCCTACCTTTCGCCGGACAACAGCCCCGACGATGATGGAGTCCGGATGAAGCGTTCTCTCCCCGTCCACGGCAACCGATTCGCTTCTTTCACGGCGGTGGGCGCGCTGGCCGCCGGCCTGCTCGCCGCGGCCGCCGCCCCGGCCTCGGCCGCGGTCACCCTGCCCCCGCAGGCCGCCGGGTTCGACTACCAGATCGGCGGCGCCTACACCCCGCCGTCGGGGGTGCAGATCGTCAGCCGCGACGTCTCCGCGGCCCCGGCGAGCGGCAAGTACAACATCTGCTACCTCAACGCTTTCCAGGCGCAGGAAGGCGCGGACGGCGACTGGCCGAGCGACTTGCTGCTGCGCGATTCGAACGGCAACAAGGTCGTCGACCCGGACTGGAAGGAGACCCTGCTCGACCTGCGCACGTCCGACAAGCGCACCCGGGTCGCGGCCAAGGTCGACGGCTGGATCGACACGTGCGCCTCGAAGGGGTACCAGGCGATCGAGCCGGACAACTACGACAGCTACAGCCGGTCCAAGAACCTGCTCACCACCACGCACGCGCAGGAGTACATCAAGCTCCTGTCCGCCCACGCCCACAGCAAGAACCTCGCCATCGCCCAGAAGAACACCCCGGAACTGGCCGGCAACCGGGTCGCCAACGGCCTCGACTTCGCCGTCACCGAAGAATGCGGGGAATACGAGGAGTGCGCCGACTACGCGGGCCCGTTCAACAACCGGGTGGTCGACGTCGAGTACACCGCCTCGGGCATGAGCAAGGCCTGCCCGGACTGGAAGAGCAAGATCAGCATCGTCCGGCGTGACCTGTACGTGGTGCCCCAGGGAACGAGCGGATACGTCCGCAAGACCTGCTGACGCGCGCACCTTGACACGTCCGAGCACGCTCGCTTTACTGCTGTCCACGTCGAACCGAACACCCGACGTCAGAGGTATGCCCAGCCGGTATGTCGGTTCTCACCGCGAGCCCGGACTGAGTCGCCAGGACCCGCTGGTGGTCCGAGGCGGGGTCGTGCCCACCATCATCCGGAGCAACGATGATGTCATTCCCGTTCCCCGGCAAGACCCGCTGATGGACCGCCGCGGATTCCTGCGCGGCGCCGGTGGTCTGGCCCTCGGTGCCGCCCTCGCCGGGTGCGGCCCGGCGAAGGCCACCGGCGGCCCGGTCACGGTCGAGATCTGGCACGGCCAGACCGACACCGGCAAGAAGGTGCTCGACGCGCTCGTCGCGGACTTCCACCGGACCCACCCCGGGATCCGGATCGACCTGGGCGGTGGCGTCCTCGCCGACGCGATGCTCCAGAAGATCACCGCGGCGCTCGCGTCGGGCTCGTTCCCGGACATCGCCTACGTCTTCGGCTCGGACCTCGCGAGCGTGGCCCGCAGCCCCAGCGTCGTCGACGTCACCGACCTCGTCGACGCCGGCCCCGGCTTCTGGGCCCCGGCCCGGGAAGCGGTCACCGTCAACGGCCGCGTCCGCGCGGTCCCGGCGCTGCTCGACTCGCTGGCCGTGGTGTGCAACAAGGCGCTGTTCGCCGGCGCCGGGATCCCGGTGCCCGCCGCGGGCTGGACGTGGGCCGACTTCGTCGCCACCGCGCGGAAACTCACCGACGCGGGCAGCGGCACCTTCGGCACCGCCTGGCCGGCCACCGGCGACGAGGACACCGTGTGGCGGCTGTGGCCGATGGTGTGGGACCTCGGCGGCGACGTCATCGGCGCCGGCGGGCGCGGCATCGGCTTCGCCGACCAGGGCGTCCGCGCCCTCGAAGTCCTCCGCGACCTCGCCGCGGCGCACGCGGTCTACCTCGACCCGAAGACCGGCAGCGAGCAGATGTACCAGGCGTTCGAAGCCGGTCACATCGGCATGGTCCCGACCGGGCCGTGGCAGCTGCCCGACATCGCCGACGCCGGGATCGACTACGCGGTCGTGCCGTTGCCGACCTTCAGCGGCCGTCCGGTCACCATCTCCGGCCCGGACACCTGGACGCTGTTCGACAACGGCGAAGAACGCGTGGCGGCGGCGCGCACCTTCCTGTCCTGGCTGGCGGACCCGGCCCAGGACGTCCGCTGGGACGACGGCGCGGGCAGCCTCCCGCTGAGCCGCGGGACGCAGCAACTGCCCGCGTGGCAGGAGAAAACCGCGGAGACCCCGGGCCTGCCCGTCTTCGTCGACGCGCTGGAGAACGCCCGCGTCCGGCCCGTGCACCCGGCCTACCCCCAGGTGTCGGCGGCGCTCGGCACCGCGATCGTGGCCGTGCTGCTCGGCCGGGCGACGCCGGCCGACGCCATGCGCGACTGCGCCGCGGCCGCGAACGCCGCCCTGATCATTCCGCGATAGGGAGCCGCCATGCCCGGACTGCCGAGGCCCATCACCGTGCCAAGCCGAGGCTCCGCCTCGGGCCGGGGGCTCCGCCACCCGGACCCCCCGAAAAGCTCAGTCACACCGAGCCGACGCCGGCGGCGCGAGACCGCGGCCGCGTGGGCCTACGTCTCCCCCGCCGTGCTCATCATCCTCGGCCTCGGCGTGGTGCCCGTGCTCTGGTCGCTGGTGCTGTCCTTCCAGGTCGACGACCTGGTGACGCCGAGCCGCTGGGTCGGCCTGGACAACTACGCCGCGCTCGCCCAGGACCCGCACTTCGGCCAGGCCGTGGAAAACACCGTGCTGTACACGGTGCTCTACGTCCCGCTCAGCATCCTGTTCGGGTTCCTGCTGGCGCAGGCGCTGAACCGGCGCATCCGCCTGGTCGGCGTCTACCGGACGCTCGTGTTCGTCCCGTTCGTGCTGTCGGCGACCGCGCAGGGCGTGCTGTTCTCCTTCATCCTCGACCCGCAGTTCGGGGCGGCCAACTCGCTGCTGCACCACCTCGGGATCTCGCCGCAGGGCTTCCTGACCGACCCGGCGCAGGCGCTGCTGGTGCTGGTCGGCATCACGCTGTGGAGCGGCACCGGCTTCTGCGTCGTGGTGTACCTGGCCGCGCTGCAGGACGTCCCGCCGTCGCTGGTCGAGGCCGCGCGGCTGGACGGCGCCGGAACGTGGCGCGTGCTCCGGCACGTGACGCTGCCCGCGGTCACCCCGGTGACGGCGTTCCTCGTGCTGTGGCAGCTGATCACGTCGCTGCAGGTGTTCGACCTGGTCTACGTGACGACCAAGGGCGGTCCGCTCGGCTCGACGACGGTCGTCGTCTACTTCGTCTGGGAGCAGGCGTTCAAGAACTTCACCGCCGGCTACGGCGCGGCGTCGGCCTACGTGCTCGCGCTGGCCCTGCTGGTCGTCGTGGTCGCCGTCCGCCTGCTGCGCCGGCCCGGGAAGGCGCTCCGATGACCACACAGCCCGCCGAAATCGACGTGCCCGCGACCCGCGCCGCGCTGCCCGTGCTGCGCCCGCCCCGGCTGCCCTTCAGTCCCTGGCACCTGCTGCTGGTGCCACTGGCGCTGCTGTTCGCGGCGCCCTTGGTGTGGCTGCTGCTCAGCTCCGTGATGAGCAACGCCGAGATCAACCGGTTCCCGCCCGCGCTGTGGCCGTCCCACGTGGACTTCGCCGGGTACCGCTATGTCCTCGAGAACGCGCTGTTCCTGCGCTGGTTCACGAACTCGCTGATCGTCTCGGCGGTGACCGTCGTGTCGAACCTGCTCTTCGGCACGCTGGGCGGGTACGCGTTCGCGCGGATGCGGTTCACCGGCTCGCGGGCGCTGCTCGCGCTGATGGTCGCGACGATGGCGATCCCGTTCCAGCTCACCATGATCCCGACGTTCCTCGTGATGAAGAAGCTCGGCCTGATCGACACCCTCGGCGCGCTCATCGTGCCGTCGCTGGTGACGCCGTTCGCGGTGTTCCTGCTGCGCCAGTTCTTCCTGTCGCTGCCCCGGGAGCTCGAAGAGGCGGCGTGGATCGACGGCTGCTCGCGGCTGCGCGTGCTGTTCACCATCGTGCTCCCGCTGTCGCGGCCCGCGCTGAGCACGGTGGCCGTGCTGACGTTCCTCAGCACGTGGAACGACCTGACCTGGCCGCTGATCGCGGTCAACCACGACACGACCTACACGCTGCAGCTGGGGCTCACGACGTTCCAAGGCCAGCACCACACGAACTGGGCCGCGGTGATGGCGGGCAACGTCATCACCGTGCTGCCCGTGCTGCTGGCCTTCCTCGGCGCGCAGAAGACGTTCATCCAGTCGGTCACCTCCAGCGGGCTCAAGGGCTGAGGCGTCCACTTCGTACGAATCGGATCGGACTTTTCGATGACCACCAAGATCACCTTCGTCGGCGCGGGCAGTGTCGTGTTCACCCAGGGCCTGCTCGCCGACCTGTTTGCCTACCCGGAGCTGGACGGCGTGCACGTCGCCCTGCACGACATCGACCCCGAGCGGCTGGCCACCGCGCTGGCCGCGGCCCGGCGGATCGCCGAGGTTCGGGGTGTCAAACCGGTGCTCACCGCGCACGCGGACCGCCGGGAAGCGTTGACCGGCGCGGACTTCGTCGTGGACATCGTCCAGATCGGAATGGCGGCGGCGACGCGCATCGACTTCGAGGTCCCGGAGCGCTACGGGCTGCACCAGACCATCGGCGACACCCTCGGCATCGGCGGGATCTTCCGCGCGCTGCGGACGTTCCCCTTCCTCAAGGCGCTCGGGGCGGACATCGCCGACGTCTGCCCGGACGCGTGGCTGCTGAACTACACGAACCCGATGGCGATGAACGTCCAGTACCTGAGCGAGGCCACCGGGCTGACCCGGGTCGTCGGGCTGTGCCACTCGGTGTACTGGACCGTGCACGGGCTCGCCGAGCTCGTTGGGGTGCCGTTCGACGAGGTCACCTACGTCGCGGCCGGCGTCAACCACCAGGCGTGGGTGCTGCGGTTCGAGCACGCGGGCGCCGACCTCTACCCGCGGCTGCGCGAGCTGGCCGAATCCGACGGCCAGCTGCGGCGGCGCGTCCGGTTCGACATGCTGCGGCGCCTCGGTTACTACCCGACGGAGACCAGCGAGCACTCCGCCGAGTACGTGCCCTGGTACCTCAAGCACGACACCGAGATCGAGCGCCTCCGCCTGCCGATCGGGGACTACCTCGGCATCGTCGCGGAGAACGAAGCCGAGTACGAGCGGACGCGGAAGGCGATCGCGGCCGGCGAACCGCTGCCCGTCGAGGGCACGGGCGAATACGCGCCGCAGATCGTCCACAGCCTGGTCACCGGCACCCCGCGAACGGTGTACGGCAACGTCGTCAACCGGGGCCTGATCGAGAACCTGCCGTCCGGCGGCGTGGTCGAGGTGCCGTGCCTGGCCGACGGCACCGGCATCCGGCCGACCCGCATCGGCGCGCTGCCACCACAGCTCGCGGCGCTCAACCGGACGTACCTGAGCGTCAACGACCTGGTCGTGCGCGCGGCCGTCGAGGACGACCCGCACCACATCCGCCACGCGGCGATGATCGACCCGGCCACGGCGGCGGCCCTGCCGGTCGAGCGGATCTTCGAGCTGTGCGACGACCTGGTCCGCGCCCACGGCGACCGGCTGCAGCCCGCCCTGCGCGCCGTCCTCGGCCGCTGACCGCGGCTTCCGGGGAACGCGGACCCGCCGCGGTACTGCCCCCGTGGTGGTCACCGCCGTCGGCGGCGTGGCGCCGCACACCTACCAGTGGCGGCAGGTTTCCGGCGGCTGCCGCCACGGGCTGGAGCGAGCCGCCGGCCGGCTGCCGTGACCGTGGTTGGATACCCGCTCACCGAGCTTGTCCGCGGCAAATGGTTTACGCTACCGTGCATTGGGAGCGCTCCCAGTCCCCTCGCATTCCGTGAGAGAGGAACACCATGCGAGATACCGTGGGAAGGAAGCGCGCGGTCCTCCGAGCGGTGTGCACCGTGGTGCTGTCGGGCCTGGGTGTCGTGCTTCCGGCACCGGCCGCCTCGGCCGCCACCGTGGACACCGGCGCCTCGTACGTGCTGGTCAACCGCAACAGCGGGAAGGCGCTGCCCGGCTCCGGCGGCGCCAACCAGCGGTGGCAGCTGGTCAAGCTGGACGCCGACACCACGCCACCGACCGCGCCGGCCGATCCCCGCACCGCGAACCTGACGTGCACCGGGGTGACGTTCTCGTGGTCGGCGGCGTCCGATGACGTCGGGGTGGCCTTCTACGACGTCTACCACGACGGGCAGCTCATGACGTCGGTGCCGGGCACGGCGCTGTCGGCCGAGCTGACCGTCGTGCCGGGGGCCACCTGGGGCCTGTACGTCAACGCCCGCGACGCCGCGGGCAACGTCTCCCAGGCCAGCCCCACGGTCCCCCTCAGCGTTCCGCAGTGCGAGGCCGACACCGAGCCGCCCACCACGCCCACCGGCGTGACGGCGACCGCGTCGGGCACCACGGTCACCGTGCGCTGGTCGCCGTCCACCGACAACGTCGGCGTCACGGGCTACGAGGTGCTCCGCGACGGCACCGTGGCCGGCTCGACCAGCGGCGCCACCGCGACTTCGTTCACCGACAGCGGCCTGGCCGCCAACACCCGCTACCAGTACCAGGTGCGGGCGCGCGACGCGCAGGCCAACCGGTCGGCCCCGAGCACCGCGGTCGCGGTCACCACGGGCGCCTCCTGCGCCACGGCGCTGTGCTCGGTCACCCGGGTCACCACCGAAACCGACCTGCCGTGGGGGTTGACCACCCTGCCCGACGGGCAGGTGCTCTACAGCCGCCGCGACACCTTCGAAATCGTCCGCCTCGACCCCGCCACCGGGACGAAGACCGTCGTCGGCCGGACGCCGGACGTGGCCGGAACCGACGGCGAGGGCGGGGTTCTCGGCCTCGCCGTGGCCGCCGGCTTCGCGGCCGATCCGTGGCTGTACGTGATGCACACCAGCTCGACCGACAACCGGGTGGTGCGCGTCCGCTACACCGGCGGCGTGCTCAGCGGCACCCCGCAGGTGCTGCTCACCGGCATTCCGCGCAACAAATACCACAACGGCGGCCGGCTGCGCTTCGGGCCCGACGGCAAGCTCTACATCTCGACCGGTGACGGCCAGAACGGCGACTGGGCCCAGGACCTCACCGTCCTCGCCGGCAAGGTCCTGCGCATCAACCCCGACGGCTCCATCCCGTCGGACAACCCCTTCGGCACCCCGGTGTGGAGCTACGGCCACCGCAACCCGCAGGGCCTGGCCTTCGACGCCCAGGGCCACCTCTGGGAACAGGAGTTCGGCAACTCCGTCATGGACGAGACCAACCTGATCGTCCGCGGCGGCAACTACGGCTGGCCCCGCTGCGAAGGCACCACGGGCAGCTGCAGCGAACCCGGCTTCATCGCGCCCAAGCACACCTACCCCGTCGCCGAGGGTTCGTGCAGCGGCATCGCCGTGGTCCGCACCGGCCTCTACATCGCCTGCGAGCGCGGAACCCGGCTGTACCGGGCCGAAATCTCCGGTGACAGCCTGACCGACGTCCAGCAGTACCTCAACGGCACGTACGGGCGGCTGCGCACGGTGGAACCGTCCGCCGACGGCGGCTTGTGGCTGACCACCAGCAACTACGGCGACAAGGACAGCATCCCGAACAACAGCAACGAAAGCATCCTCAAGGTCGAGCTCGGACGGTGAACCCCGGCCGCGGGCCGGGACCACCGGCCCGCGGCCGTTCCCGTCACGGAAGGAGAGTCGTCATGGCGCACCGCAGGACACCCCGCCACCGTCGCCTGTGGACGGTGACGGCGGCGGCGCTCGGCATCGCGGGCGTGGTGGCGCCCGCGGCGTCGGGCACCACCACGGCAGCACCGTGCACCCCGGGCGCGACCTACGGTCCGCCGTTGCCGAGCCAGGCGGTGGCGGCCCAGCTCGTCCGCGGCGGGTTCACCTTCCTCGAAGGGCCCACCTGGGACCGGCGGACGGGCACCCTGCTGCTGTCGAACCTGCAGAACCCCACCGGCCCCCAGGGCGTGCAGCCGTCGGCGGTGCTCCGGTACACGCCGCCGGCCACCTTCGAGACGTTCATCGCCGACTCCGGCAGCAACGGACTGGCGATCAGCGCCGACGGCACGCAGGTGCTCGCCGCCACCCACGACAACCGCACCGTTTCCGCCTACCGCCTGGCCGACCGCAGCCGGACGACCGTCGCGGCGAACTACCTCGGCCACGCGTTCAACTCGCCGAACGACCTGACCACCGGCCAGGACGGCACCACCTACTTCTCCGACCCGAACTACCAGCGCGGCAACCGCGCCGACGAGCAAGGCGGCCGGACCAGCGTCTTCCGCGTCCGCGACGGCGTGGTCAGCCTCGTCGACGACACCCTGCGGCAGCCGAACGGCGTCGTCCTGTCCCCGGACGGAAAAACGCTCTACGTGGGGGCCACCGGCGCGAACGTGATCATGAAGTACACCGTCTTCCCCGACGGCAGCACCGGCAACCGCACGACGTTCGCGAGCATGCGGACCCCCGACGGCGCCACCGTCGACTGCGCGGGCAACCTGTACTGGGCCTCCTCCGACGAAGGACTGGTCCATGTCTTCTCCCCGGCAGGCACCCAGCTCGGCACCATCTCCGCCGGGCGCAACACCACGAACGCGGCGTTCGGCGGCCCGGACGGGCAGACGCTGTACCTCACGTCCGGTTCCTTCGGCGGCGGGTTCGGCCTGTACCAGACGCACCTCAACGTGCCGGGCAACCCGTACTGAGCGAACCGGCGAACGTCCCGGAGCGTCGAGTGGCTTTCCCCTGTGCCGGGTGACGCCAAGACGATCGGACCCCGGCACCGTGAGATGGCCGCCGCCCGTCTCCGGAGGAATCACATGGTGCGAGCAACGTTCACCGATCTGCCGGCCCGCCGGTTCCGCAAGCCCCGGCGGCACCGGGGTGCGGCCGGCGATCGGCGGGCTCGTCACCCCTTCCGGGGACTCGCCGACCGGTTCGGCGGCGGTGCGCACCCGCCGCCGGTTCCGTGGGCTCCCGAGCCCGGCCCCGGGACCGGCGGCGCCCCGCTGCCCCGCGCGCTCGTCGTGCTGCTCGGGGCCGCCGCCGCGGTGGTCGTGCTGGCCGGCGTGCAGGCCGTCGCCTGGTTCGCCGGGCCGGTCTTCCTCGCCCTCGTCGTCGTCCTCACCCTCGACCCGGTCCGGACCTGGCTGCGGCGCAAGGGATGGCCGCGCTGGCTGACCGTCGGCGTGCTGGTCGTCACCGTCTACGCGATCCTGGTCGGCTTCTTCCTCGTCTTCGTGGTGTCCGTCGCCCAGCTTTCGGCCCTGGTCCCCCGCTACACCGGGCAGGTCGACGAGCTGGTGCGCGACGGGCTGAACGTCCTCGGCCGGTTCGGCGTCAGCGAACCGGAACTGCGCGCCATGGTGTCCTCCCTCGACACCGGAAAACTCGTCGGCCTGGCCGGTTCGCTGCTCGCGAGTGTCGGCGGCCTGGTCACGAACCTGGCGTTCCTGTTCGCGCTCTTGCTGTTCCTCAGCGCCGAAACGGCCTGGGCCGGCCAGCGCCTCGGCCGGATCGCGCGCGACCGGCCGTGGATTTCCGCGGCATTGCGGAGTTTCGCCTCGGGCACCCGGCGGTACCTGGTCGTGACGACCGTGTTCGGCGCGCTCGTGGCGGCCCTCGACACCACCGCACTGGCCCTGCTGGGCGTCCCGGGCGCGCTGCTGTGGGGGCTGCTCGCCTTCGTCACCAATTACATCCCGAACGTGGGTTTCGTGATCGGGGTCGCCCCACCCGCGGTGATCGCCCTGCTCGACGGCGGCTGGGGCAGCCTGCTGGTGGTGCTCGTGGTGTACGCCGGGCTGAACTTCGTGGTGCAGTCGCTGGTCCAGCCGCGGTTCGTGGCCGGATCGGTCGGACTGTCCACTTTGGTCACCGTGCTCGCGCTGGTGTTCTGGACCTGGCTGCTGGGCCCGCTCGGCGCGATCCTGGCCGTGCCGGCCACCCTGCTGGCCAAGGCCCTGCTGGTGGACGTCGACCCGCGAGCCTGCTGGGCGGATGCGCTGTTGTCCGCCCCGCGCCGGGAGAACGACTGAACGTCCGAAGGGCTCAGGTCAGCCCCTGGTGGCGGGCCACCACGACGGCCGAGCGCCGGTTGTTCACCCCGAGCTTGCCGTAGATGGCCCGCACGTGCGTCTTCACGGTGTTGACCGAGACGGTCAGGTCCGAGGCGATCTCGTCCAGGGACCGCTGCGACGGCAGGCGTTGCAGCACCACCTGTTCGCGGTCGGTCAGGCCGCTGGGCGGGGCGTGCGGGACGAGCCGGCTGCGGACCGCCTGGGCGAACCGGTCCAGCGAGCCGAATCCGCCGGAGTGGTCGATCAGCAGGTGGCCGATCTGCGGCTCGGCAAGGGCGAAGGGCCGCACCAGGCCGTTCGGCCGGGCGAGGGCGAGCGCGCGATCGAGGGCGTGCAGCGCCTTGGTCCGGCGGTGCGAACGCAGCGCCAGTGCGGTTTCCGCCAGGCACCGGTCGACCGGGGTGGCCGGCAGCAGCGCGGCCGCCGCGCCGGTGTCGCGCAGGACCGCCTCGGCCGCCGCCGGTTCGTCCGCCGCCAGGTGGGCGCGGACCCGCAGGAGGGCCAGCTCGCCGCTCCCGGGCAGCCGCTCGTGCATCCACGCGAGCACCTCGGCCGCGTGCACGCCTTCGGCCAGCGCCAGTGCCGCCTGGTATTCGGCGACCGCGCACACCGCGATGATCTCGGGCGGCAGGTCCAGGCCGGCGAGCCGGTGCCGCGCCACGCGCATCACCTGCGAGCCCGCAGTCCGGTCGCCGTCGTCGAAGCGCACCATGCCTTCGAAGAACTCGCGCAGCGGACCCAGCAGCGGCGCGCCGCCGGGCACTTCCGCCGCGGCCGCCTGGGCCAGCTCACGGGCCGCGGCGACCGGCTCGGCGCGCATCAGGTCGTCGTAGGCCAGCATCAGGTGGCATTCCGCCACTCCCGGAGACCGGCGCCACCCGTGCCGCCGGGCGACGGCCAGCGCTCCCGTGCAGGCCCGGCGCATGGCCGCGTGATCGCCGCCGACGGCGGTGGCGACGGCCAGCGCCAGCCGGCTGTGCAGCACGAGGTGGTCCAGCCGGTCCGCGTGCGCCAGGCGCAGGGCCTCCTGGCCCTGGGTGACGGCGTGCCGGCGGGCACCGCGGCGCAGCGACCGCCACGCGCGGTCGAGGGTGAACCAAGCATCGAAGCCCGGCGGCGGCGCCGCCGGCAGCCCGGTCTCCGGCGGGCGTTTTCCCGTGACCAGGGCCAGGTGCCGGGCGGCGAGGGGCCACAGGCCGTCGTCCGCCGCGCCGAGATCGGCCGCGGCTTCGGCGGGCAGCCCGCGCTGGACGTTCTCCACCGCCGAGGCCAGCCGTAGCGGCAGGTTCGCGGCGACCGTCGCCGCGCCCAGGTGGGTGAGCGCGATCCGCACCGGCTCGCCGTCGCCGGTCAGCACCTGGCGCACGCCGTGATCCCGGGCCAGCACCAGGACGCGCTGCCGGTCGCGGGCGGCCACGGCGTGCCGGAGCGCCTCCCCGTACCGGCCTTCGCCGGCGTACCAGCCGGCGGCGATCCCGTGCAGCCGGAGGACCCGCTGCGGGTCCTGCCGGGCCAGCTCGGCCCGCAGGAACCCGCGGAGCAACGGCGGCAGGCGGTAGGTGTCGGCGGGCGTGCGGGTGACGAGACCCATCGCGCGCTCGAGGTCGTCCAATCTCGCCCCGGCGTCCCCGCGGCCCGACAGGCGGACGGCGAGCGCCGGACCGACGGCGTCGCAGACGCAGAGGCACAGCAGGAGATCCGACGTCGCCTCGGGCAGCCGGGCGAGCACTTCGTCGGCGAAGAACCGGGCCACGGCACGCTCGTCGCCGGTGACGGAGGCGACGAGCCCGTCCGCGTCGTCGGCTTCGCGCACCGAAACCGCGGCCCAGCCCAGGGCCGCGGCCCAGCCGCCGGTGCGTTCGGTGAGCTCCCGGACGCGGTCGTCGCTCACCGCGCTCCCGGTGGCGCGCAGCAGGTTCGCCGTTTCCCGGGCGCTGAACCGGAGTTCGGCCGCCTCCACCCGGGACAGGACGTCTTCGACGTGCAGCCGGGCCAGCCGCAGCCGCGGCTCCACCCGGGTCACCAGCACCAGCCGCATCGCGGCGGGCAGATCGCGGGCCAGGGCCGCGAGGGCCTCCAGCGGTTCCGCGCGGGAAATCTCCTGCAGGTCGTCCAGCACCAGCCGCACCGGCCGGGCCGGGGCGGCGAGCGCGTCGTCCAGATCGGCCAGGAAGGCCCGCCGCCGCCCGGGTGACGGCGGGCCGAGCCGGTCCAGACCACGGTCGCCGGGCACCGCGGGACAGCGGCGCAACGCGGCCAGGATCGCCGCCCACAACCGTGGCTCGTCGTTGTCGTCTTCGTCCAGGGACACCCAGGCGACGTCGTGGCCGTCGCCGGCCCAGCCGGCGAGCGCGGTGGTCTTGCCGGCCCCGGCCGGCGCCCGGACCACCGTGACGGGCCGGGTGGTGGCGCGGTCCAGCACCGTCGTGAGCCGGGGACGGGGCACGAAGATGCCCGGCAGCCGCGGCAGGGCGACCTTCCCACCGGGAACCGGGCGGGAAGAGAGCGTCGTTCGATCGGGCACGTGAACCCTCTCGGCTGTCGGGAGAAGTCGCCCCGGATCCGCGGTCGGCGCCGGACGGAGGCCACGACTGTACTGATCACCGGCGGGCGACCGGGACGGCAGGGGTCACCAGATTTCGTAGGTGGCTTCGTCGCCGTGCACGATGACGGCCCAGATCACCAGGACGTCGAGGGCGATCACGATGACGCCCCAGAACGGGTACGCGGACAGGAAAGCCAGCTGCGCCAGCGCGTTGAACCCGGCGAGCGCGACCGTGACGACCCGCGCCCACTGCGAACCGGTGAAGAGGGCGATCCCCGTCACCACGACGAGAAGGCCGACGATCAGGTGGAGCCAGCCCCAGCCGGCCAGGGAAAAGACGAGCAGTCCCGACGGGCCGATCACGTAGTAGTCCCGGTCGAACAGCGCGACCACGCCTTCGACCACGTTGAACAGTCCGGCCAGGACGGTGATCGCCCCGGCGAACCAGATCCAGCCGACCCGCCGCGAGCGCGCGACGGCCCGGTCCGGCGGAACGGGGGCCCGGGCGCCGGTCGTGCCGGTCCGGGGCTGCATGGGTTCGGTCATGGTCCTTCTTCCTCGTTCCTCGTGCTGGGCTGCGGACCCGGGCGATCATGGTCGGTCGCCGGTCCGCCGGTCCTCGCCCGCCCCAGGTGAGATCAGCCGGCGCCGGCGCGGGATCCGCGCGGCTCACACGGCGTGGGCGATGCCGCCCGCCCGCACCCGGGAAACAGTGCGGCACGACCACCGATCTCCCAGACCGAGGAGGACGTCATGTCCACGTTGACCGTGTGGCGGTTCCCGACCGTCGAAGGTGCCGAAAACGCATTGGATCTGCTACGGCAGCTGCAGAAGCAGCAGCTGATCTCGATCGCCGATGCGGCTTACGTGAGCTGGCCCGAAGGCCGGAAGAAGCCGAAGACCAAGGACCTCGGCTCGTTGACCGGCGTCGGCGCGCTGGGCGGGGGCTTCTGGGGCCTGCTGTTCGGCCTGATCTTCCTGGTGCCCCTGCTGGGCATGGCCGTCGGCGCGGCGATCGGCGCGCTCACCGGGTCATTGAGTCACGTCGGGATCGACGAGGAGTTCATCGGCACCGTCCGGTCCCAGGTCACCCCGGGGACCTCCGCGCTGTTCGTGATGTCCGAGGACACCGTGCTGGACCGGGTCGTCGAGCCGTTCAAGGAAACCGGTGCCACGTTGCTGAGCACCAACCTCTCCGACGTCGAGGAAGCCCGGTTGCGGGAGGCCTTCGACGAGTCCTCGCAGCGGGAAATGCGGTAGCCGCGGGCAGGACCGCGGCGACGCCCCCGAGCGCCGCCGCGGTCCTGTGTGGGAGGTCGCCCGCCCCGCGCGCTCCCCCGAGAGCGCCGCCGGGGCCGGCCGGACGGGATGGCGAAGCGTGGCGCCGGGCCGGACCGGCGGGGAGATCTCCGCGGCGCACCCACCGGGATGCCGGCCACTCGTCGTCCGCTTCGTCATCACCGCACCTCCACGCCTCACCCTGCGGCCAGGGCCGCCGCGGGTCGTCACCCGTGGTGGATGACTCCCCGCTTCACCCCCGGCGGGCGACGCCCCGGACGGCTCCGCGCCCGACGATCCGTCCCATGACTCTCACCGACAACGAGACCGCGGCTCCCGACGTGCGGATCGCCCGGGCCCGCGCGGCGCGCGTGGCCGTCCCCGCGGACGGCCACGCCGAGTTCCCCTGCTCCCTCCGGCGCGCCGATCCCCTCACGCTGCTGGCCCGCCAGGACCGCGACCGGGTCCCCGAACTGCTGCCGCTGCGCTACGGCCGGATGGCCGCCTCGCCGCTCGCCTACTTCCGCGGTGCGGCCCTCCCCGCGGCGGCCGACCTCGCCCTGACCCCGCGGACCGGGTTCGGCGTCCAGGCGTGCGGCGACGCCCAGCTCGCCAACTTCGGCTTGTTCACCGCCCAGGGCCGGCGTCTGGTGTTCGACTTCGCCGACTTCGGCGAAACCCTGCCCGCGCCGTGGGAATGGGACGTCAAGCGGCTGGCCGCGAGCTTCGAGGTCACCGGCCGGGAGAACGGCCACACGGCGGCCCTGCGCCGGCGCAGCGTGCTCGCCGCGGTCGAGGCCTACCGCCTGGCGATGCACGACTTCGCGCGCCGCACGTCGCTCGACATCTTCTTCGCCCCCGCCGACGCCCGGACGCTGCGGGTGGTCGCCGCCCACCGGCTGGGCACGGAGAAGCGCCGCCCCGCCGGCGTCCGGCGGTGGACCGAAATCCGCGACGGGCACCTGCGGCTGGCCGCGCGGCCGCCTTCGGTCGTCCCGGCGGGTCACCTGGCCGGGGACGGCGACCCGGCGACGCTCACCGACCGCCTCGGCGCCGTGCTCGCGCAGTACCGGCGCACCCTCGGGCCCGCGCGCAGGGCACTGCTGGACCGCTACCGGCTCGCCGACGCGGCCCGCACGGTGACCGGGCCGGCCGACGCGGGCACGCGGAGCTGGCTGGCGCTGCTCGTCCGCACGGGGACCGGCGACCCGCTCTTCCTGCAGCTGAAGGAGATCCGGCCGTCGGTGCTGCAGGAGTACACCGGCGCCACCGTGCCCGGCGGGCCCGGCAGGCGGGTGGTCACCGGCCAGCGGCTGATCCAGGCCACCGGCGACGTCTTCCTCGGCTGGGCCCGGACCACGGCTTTCGACGGCCGCGCGCGGGAGTTCCACGTCCGCCGGTCGCGCGACGACCAGGCTGTCGGCGACGTCACCGCGATGAGCCCGGACGTCCTGCGGGCCCACGCCCGGTTGTGCGGGTGGACACTGGCCCGGGCGCACGCGCGCACCGGGGACGCCCTCGCGATCGCCGCCTACCTGGGTTCGAGCCCGGCGTTCGCCGAGGCCGTCGGGCAGTTCGCCGTGGCATGCGCCGACCAGAACGAACGCGACCACGCCGCCCTCCGCCAGGCGATCCGGCTCGGTCACGTCACGGCGGCCCCCGCGTCGTGACCGAGCACCTCGCGGGTGCCGCGCACCGGCCTTCACCCGCCGGCGCGGTGCACCGTCCCCGGCAGCTCCCGGACCCGGTGCACGGAATGCACGTGCATCCCGAGCGCTTCGAGCCGCCGCAGGATCACCGGAAGGCTTCCGGGATCGGCGACGGTCCCGAAAACTATCGTATCCGGCGGCACGGGCACGACCAGCACACCGCGGAAATCCCCGACACCTTCGGCGGCCCGATCCGGAATGGCGCCGCCGCCCCGGAACACGTAATTCGTCCCCCTCGCCAGACCGGCGACACCCGCCCGGCTCATCGGGTGCCCCGGTCGCGGCGGGCCCGGCCCGCCGAGAACCACGCGCGGGCGACGAGCGCCACGTCGAACAGCACCACCAGCGCGGACCAGCCGCGCACCGGCAGGAAGACCAGCCGCGCGACCAGGTCAGCACCGGCTCGGACCCCCGTTCGCAGCTCGGCCACCGGGGTCAGCGCGGACAGCGCGACGGCCAGCCCGAGCAGCACCGAACCGACGCTGATCCGGCCGGTCCGCACCACGTCGAGAACCACGACCTCACCCGGTCCGAGCCAGCAGAACTGGGAAACGGCGAATCGCCGATGCGGTTTCCCGGGAGAATCTCCACGATTTTTCACCCGGCCCACCATTGTGCCCGCGACCGCCGTTCTCTTCGCCCGCGGCGGGTGAGCCGAGCCAATTGCGTGGCAGGATCCGCCGGGATTATCCGCAAACCGATCACGAAGGAGGAACGGACATGCGGCAGTGCCACGAAGTCCCGTCCCGAAGACGGGTACCGAGGACCAAGATCACCGTGCCCCGGCCACCCGCGGACTTCGTGTCGCGGCCGCGTCTGCTCACCGCCCTCGACGGAACCGGCGAGGCGGCCATGGTCTTCGTCGGCGCCCCGGCCGGGTTCGGCAAGACCGTGCTGCTCGCCGAATGGGCGCGGCGCCGGGACGGCGGCACGGTCGCCTGGCTGTCGGCCGACACCGACGACAACGACGACCGGCTCTTCTGGTCCGCGGTCCTCGAAGCCCTCGGCCGCTGCGGCCGGATCCCGGCCGGCAACCCGCTGCGGCGGCTGGCGGTTCCCGAAGTGCCGAGCACCGATCTCGCCTTCCTGGCCCAGGTCGCCGACGCGCTCGACGCGCTGCCCGAACCCGTCGTGCTCGTCCTCGACAGCGCTCAAGAGATCACCTCGCCCGGTCCGTGGCACGGGTTGCGGACGCTGGTCCGCCACCAGCCGGCGGGCCTGTGCCTGGCGGTCGCGAGCCGGCGGGAACCGCCGCTGCCGCTGGGCCGGGCCCGGCTCGCCGACCGGCTCGCCGAGGTCGGCGCCGGCCGGCTGCGGTTCACCGCCGAAGAAGCGAACGCGCTGCTGGCCACCGCCGGCCCGGCGATCCCGCGGGACCAGGTCGCCGAGCTGGTCGCCCGGACCGGCGGCTGGCCGGCCGGGCTGCGGCTCGCGGCGGCGTCCGCCGCCCGGCACGGCAGCCTGCGCGACTTCCTCTCCGGCCGGGACGGCGCCGCGCTCGGCTACCTGACCGACGAGGTGCTCGCCGCCCTCACCCCGGCGCAGCGGGAACTGCTGCGGACGATCAGCATCTGCGACGAGGTCCCCACCGGGCTGGCCCCGGTGCTTTCCGGGCGCACGGATGCCGAAGCGATGCTCCGCGAACTCGGCGAGCCGGCCACCCAGCTCATCGATTCCACGGGCACCCCGCCGCACCACCGGGTGCTGCCGATGCTGCGCACCTACCTGCGCGCGGACCTGCACCGGCGGGCGCCGGACCGGGCGCGCTCCCTGCACGCGAAGGCGGCCGGCTGGTTCGCCGAGCACGACCGGCCTGCGCAGGCGCTGCTGCACAGCGTCCGCTCCGGCCGGCCCGCCCGGGTCGGCGAGCTGCTGCGCGAGCACGCCGTGACGCTGTTCCTCGCGGGTGAGCACCACGTCCTGCGGGTGGCGCTGACCTTGCTGGAGGACCGCCGGATCGCGGCCGATCCGCCGGCCGCGCTGATCGCGGCCGGGCTGTACCTGGAGGCGGCCGAGACGTCGGCGGCCGGCCTGCAGCTGGCGCGGGCCGAGGCGTCGTGGCCGGACCGGCCGACGCCGGAGCTGACCGTCCTGCGGCAGCTGACCTACTCCTGGCTCGCCCAGCTCGACCACAGCGCGCCCCAGGCCGCCCGCGTCGCCGCGGAGGTCGACGAGGAGCTGGCCGCCGGCGCCGGGCTGGGCGGCCTCGCGACCCTGCACCGCGCCGGTGTCCTCATCGGCCGCGACGAGCGCGAGCCGGCCCGGGAAGCCCTGCTGCGGGTGCTCGGCACCGCCGAGCAGGTCCACCAGGACTTCACCGTCGCCCAGTGCCTCACCTTGCTGGCCGAGCTGGCCTGCCACGACGGCGACTACCGGGCGATGGAGACGCTGGCCCGCCGGGCCGGCGCCCGCCTGCCCCGCCAGGATCCCCCGCGGTCGCTGCAGGGCGCCCAGGCCGGTGCGCTGCTGGCGTACGGAGCTCTGCTGTCCGGGGAACCGGCCGAATGCCTGCTGCAGGCGAAACGGGTCGGGCAGCTGCTCGGAGACGCGCCCGCGCGGGCGGCCAGGGAACTGCGGCTGTTCGCCGAAACCCTGCGGGGAGCCGCGGAGTTCGAGCTCGGCGGCTGGCACGCGGGGCTGCGGCGGATGCGCCGGGCCCGCACCCGCCTCGGCGCCGGACGCGCCTGCCCATCCGGCCACGCGGCCCTCTGCGCCGTGCTGGAGCAGCGCGCCGCCCTGCGGCTGGGCGCGGCGGCCCAGTCGCGGGAAACCGTCCGCTGGGCCCTCCCGGTCCTCGCCGGCTCGGGCGAGCTGCTGCTGATGCGCGCCCGGACCCAGCTGCGGCTCGGCCGGCACCACGCGGCGAGTTCCGTGCTGCGGTCCCTGGCGGAGGGCGAAGCCCCGATGGAACTGGCCTGGGCCGGGATCGAGGCATCCCTGATCGGCGTGCAGGCGGCGCTGGCGGCCGGGGCACGGGACCGGGCGGCCCGGCTGCTGGACGAGGCGCTGCGGGCCGCCGAACCCACCGGCGTCCGGTTCCCGTTCGTCTTCGCCCCGCCCGAGCTGATCGGGTTCCTGACCAGCCGGCTGGGCGGGCTGGGCACCGGCGAGCGGTTCGCGGGCGAGATCCTCGCCGTCCGCCGCCGGCTGCGCACCCCGCCGATGCCGGCGCCGCTGACCGAACGCGAGCGCAGCGTCCTGCGCCTGTTGCCCACGCAGCGGTCGATCGACGAGATCGCCGAGGACCTGACCGTCTCGCCGAACACCGTCAAGACCCACGTCCGCGGCATCTACGCGAAACTCGACGTCCGCAGCAGGCGTGAGGCCGTGACGATCGCGCAGGAACGCGGGCTGCTCGACGCCGAAGTCGCCGACTTCACGGTCTGAGCGGCGGTCCTCGAGCGGGGGCGGCCGGGGTGCCGTGTGATCAGCCGGAGGAAGAGGCGAGCCAGGCGCGACGGCCGGGATGGCGCTCGCGACAACACGGCAGGCGGCCGGAACGGCACCCGCCGACAACACAGCCGGCGGACCGACGGCCCACAGGTTCGCCCCACCCGGAGCGGGTGAAGCGGCCCCAGCCGGGATCCGGTCGAGTGGGGCCGGGCACGCGCGAGCGTGCCCGGCCCCCATCCCGGACGAGGAGAAGTCATGGCACTGGCGAGCGCGGAGTACCCGTTTCTCGGTCTGATGTGGACGATGCTGGTGTTCTTCTGCTGGATCGCCTGGTTCTGGCTGCTGTTCCTGGCGTTCGGCGACCTGTTCCGCCGCGACGACGTCTCCGGCTGGGCCAAGGCCGGCTGGACGGTGCTGCTGATCGTGCTGCCGTTCCTCGGCGTCCTGCTCTACCTGGTCACCCAGGGGCGGCACCTGCCCGAGCGGCAGCGCGCCCGCGAAGCGGCCGCGCGCGACCGGTTCGACGGCTACGTGCGCTCGGTGTCCACATCGGACACCACGGGCGCGGCCCAGATCGCCCAGGCCCGGCGGCTGCTGGAGGAGGGCGTCATCGACGACGCGGAATACCAGGCCCTCAAGCGGAAGGCCCTCGCACGTTGAGCGCGGCGCGCCGGTGGCGGTTCGTCCACCTCGCGGTGCTCCGGCCGCTGCTCACGGTCACCGCGCTCGTCTGCCTCTACTACCTGCTGCCGGTCGACCAGGCCCTGCGGCCGTGGACGGCGGTCCTCTTCGCGGCCGGGCTCGCCCTCGTGGTGCTGCTGGTCGCCGGCGAGGTGCGGATGATCCTGCGCTCGCCCTTCCCGGCCTGGCAGGGCGTCCAGGCACTCGCCCTCATCCTCCCGCTCTTCCTGCTGCTGTTCGCCGACGGCTACTACGTGCTCGCCCACGACAGCGCCGGCTCGTTCGGCACGGCGTTGACGCGCACCGACGCGCTCTACTTCACCGTCACCGTGTTCACCACCGTGGGCTTCGGCGACATCGCCCCGGCCGCCACCGCTGCCCGGGTGCTGGTGACCCTCCAGATGATCGCCGACCTCGTGGTGCTGGGGGTGGTCCTGCGGGTGATCGTCACCGCGGTCCGGCACTCCTCCCCGGACGGCGGATCAGTCCGGCGCCGGCAGCAGCAGGGCCGCGAGCAGGCCGGCCACCGCCACGACGACCAGGGTCGCGAGGGCCAGCGCGAAGGAACGCCCGCCGAGGTGCGGCGTCCCGGCCAGGACGGACCCGGCCAGCGCCGTCCCCACCGACGAGCCGAGGTTGGACACGCTGCGCGACACTCCCGAAATGTCGCCCTGCGCGGAGTCCGGGAAGCGGGACTGCACCAGGTTCACCGAGGCCGTCAGCATGATCCCGACACCGGCGCCGAGCAGGAACAGCCCGGGCACCGCGCTCGCCACTCCGGAGCCGGCCCGGACCAGCAGCAGCACGAGGACCAGGCCCGCGACGGTGAGGAGGAAGCCGGCCCGGACGAGGCCGCGCTGGGAGTGCCGGCGCGCCAGCCGCCCGGCGGCCGCCGAGGCGCCCAGGATGCCGATCGTCGCGGGGGTCAGCATCAGCCCGGTCTCGACGGCGTCGTACCCGCGGACCTCCTGCAGAAAGACCGCCACCACGAAGAACGACCCCTGCAGGACGAGCCATTGGACGTGCTGGGTCAGCAAGCCGAGTCCGGTGACGCGGTCGCGGAAGAGCCCGGAGGGCACGAGCGGCTCCCGGCCCTTCCGTTCCCGCGCCCGGACGTGCCTGAAGAACACGAACAGGAAGGCGGCGCCGATGCCGGCGAACAGCCACACCGGCGACAGCCCGCCGGCGGGCAGCAGCACCACCCCGCCGACGGCGAAGTCCGTCCGTGACACCAGCCAGCCGTAGGTGCCCGCCTGCAGGACGCCGAAGACGACGAAGAACAGCCCCGCCGCGGAAAGGATCGCGCCGGGGACGTCGAAGTGCCGCTCGCGCGGCGGCGACGGCGGCTCGGTGATCCGCCGGGCCAGCACGACGATCACGCCGACCAGCAGCACCTGCAGGAGGAAGGACGCGCGCCAGCCGAACCACGTCGTGACCAGGCCGCCGACGAGCGGCCCGGCCGCGGCGCCCAGCGCGCCCGCCCCGCTGACCACGCCGAAGGCCCGCGCGCGGGCGGTCAGGTCGCGGCTGGTCACCGTGACCAGGATGTAGATCGGCGGGATCATCAGGGCCGACCCGATTCCCTCGAGCAACGAGTACCCGAAGATCAGCAGGCCCGGCCCGCGGGCGGCCGAGGCCAGCAGCGCGCCGGCGCCGTAGACGGCCAGCCCGGCCAGGAAGCAGCGCTTGCGGCCCAGCAGGTCGCTCAGCTTGCTGCCGGGCACCATGAGCGACGCCATGGTGAGGGTGAACACGGTGATCGCCGTCTGCACGCCGATCACCGTCGTGCCGAGGTCGGCGGCGATGGCGCTGACGGCCACGGTCATGGTGGTGGCCGCGTAGCTCGCCACGAACTGGGCGAGGGCCAGGGGCAGCACGATCATCGGCGGGCCTTCCTGCTGGGGTGGCGCACACACTGGCGTGCGGCGGCCCCGGGCCACCTCACCCCGCGGGGATGAGGCAGCGCGGCCCCGCCCCGGCGACGGTGCACCCGAGGAGAACCCGGTGCCCCCGTTGGAGGAACGATGACCGAGACCACGATCGCCGAGCACGGGCTGATCGGTGACCTGCAGACCGCCGCGCTGGTGACGACCGACGGGTCGATCGACTGGTTCTGCGCCCCGCGCTTCGACTCGCCGTCGGTCTTCGGCGCCCTGCTCGACGACGAGCACGGCGGCCGGTTCCGCATCCGCCCGGCCGGCGCGTGCGCCAGTTCGCAGATGTACCACCCGGACACCGCGGTGCTGATCACCCGGTTCTCCGGCCCGGACGGCCTCGGCGAGGTCGTCGACTTCATGCCGCCGTGCGGCACGGGTGCCACGACCCGGCACCGGATCGCCCGGCTCGTGCGCTGCGTCCGCGGCCGGATGACGTTCGACGTGGTGGTCGCGCCCCGGTTCGACTACGGCCGCCGTCCGCACCAGGCGATCCTCGTCGCGAACGGTGCGGTGTTCGTCGCGCGGGAGACTTCCCTGGCGCTGCACGCGGTCCGCGAGCCGGGCGACGAGCACCTCGCCGAGGCGCGCGTCGAAGGCGGTGACGTCCACCTGAGTCTCAGCTTGACGGCCGGCCAGGTCCGCGGGGTCATGCTGGAGACCGACGCCGCGGAGCCGCCGCGCGAGATCCGCGTCGCCGAGTTCGAGGAGCTCTTCCGGTCCACTGTGGACTGGTGGCGCTCGTGGCTGGCCCGGTCCACCTACCGCGGCCGCTGGCGGGAGATCGTGGCCCGCTCGGCGATCACCCTCAAGCTGCTCACCTATGCGCCGACCGGTGGCCTGGTCGCCGCGCCCACCCTCGGGCTGCCCGAACAGCTCGGCGGCGAGCGCAACTGGGACTACCGCTACACCTGGGTCCGGGATGCGTCGTTTTCGGTTTCGGCGTTGCTGTCGCTCGGGTTCGCGGAGGAGGCGGCCCGGTTCGGGAACTGGCTCGGCGACCGCATCCGCGAAGGCGTCGGCGGCACGAGCGGGCCGCTCTCCGTGCTGTACCGGGTGGACGGCACCACGGACCTGCGGGAGGAGAGCCTCGCCCACTGGTCCGGGTACCGCGGGTCGAGCCCGGTCCGGATCGGCAACGACGCGGCCGGGCAGCTGCAGCTCGACATCTACGGCGAAGCACTCGACAGCGTCTTCGCCGCCGACGGCGCGGGGTTCGAGCTGCCCCACCAGGGCTGGACGGCGTTGCGCGCGGCTCTGGACTGGCTGGGCGAACACTGGGACCAGCCCGAAGAAGGCATCTGGGAGACCCGCGGCGGCCGCAAGCGCTTCACCTACGGCCGCCTGATGAGCTGGGTCGCCTTCGACCGCGGCATCAGGTTGGCCGCCGCCCACGGCCGGCCGGCGCCGGTGGAGGACTGGACGTGGCAGCGCGACAGCATCCACGGCCAGATCCTCGCCCGCGGCTGGCACCGCACGCGCAACGCCTTCGTCCAGCACGACACGGGTGAGGACCTCGACGCGGCCCTGCTCCGCATGCCCCGCACCGGTTTTCTCCCGCCCAAGGACCCGCTGTGGCTCTCGACGCTCGACGCGATCCAGGACAGCCTGGTGACCGACAGCCTGGTCTACCGCTACGACCCCGCCGCGTCCCCGGACGGGCTGGCCGGCTCCGAAGGCACGTTTTCGTTGTGCAGCTTCGCCTACGTCGACGCGCTGGCCCGCGCCGGGCGGCTGGAGGAAGCCCGCACGGCGTTCGAGAAGATGCTGACCTACGCCAACCACGTCGGCCTGTACGCCGAGGAGATCGCCCCGACCGGCGAGCAGCTGGGCAACTTCCCTCAGGCGTTCACACACTTGGCGCTCATCGACGCGGCCGTCACGCTCGACGCCGCTCTCGGCTGAGGAGCCGGTCTCGCCCGTCGCGGGTGACCCGGCCGGACCCGGCCTGACACACGATGAAGCACCCGTCGAGGCGAGCCCGGGAGGCCGACTGCCATGACCACCACCAACCGACCGAGCCGGTCCCCGGAAGCCGCGGGGCCGCCGCCCGCCGGAGGGAGCCGGCGCGCCCGGCGGCCGGCCGCCGAGTGGATTTCCTGGGTCGCGCTCGCGCTGATGACGACCGGTTCGGTCGCGAGCCTGCGCCCCTCGCCGACGATGGCCGTGTACGGCTTGGCCGCCGTTTTCCTCTACGTCGTCCCGGCGATCGTGTTCCTGCTGCCGACCTCGCTGGTCTCCGCCGAGCTGGCGTCCGGCTGGCCGGGCGGGGTGTACAACTGGGTCGCGCTCGGGATTTCCAAGCCGGCGGGCTTCCTGGCCGTCTGGTGCCAGTTCGCGATGACGATCTTCTACTACCCGAGCCTGCTCGGGTACGTCGCCAGCACGCTCGCCTACGTCTTCGACCCGGATCTGGCGACCAGCGGGTGGTGGACGGCGGCGGTGATCGTCGTCGCCTACTGGTCGGGGGTCTGGATCTCCTCCCGGGGCACCAAGGGCGTGGCCGGGCTCGCCGGCGGCGGGCTCGTCATCGGGACGATCCTGCCCGGTGCGCTGCTGGTGATCCTCGGCCTCGTGTTCCTCGGGCGGGGCCACCCGTCCGCGGCCCCGATGTCGGCGAGCCACCTGCTGCCCGCGTGGGCCGGGCTGGCCGGCCTCGTACTGATCGTGAACAACTTCCTGTCCTACTCCGGCATGGAGATGAACGCGGTGCACGTGTCCTCGCTGCGCAAACCGGGCAAGGAGTTCCCCCGCGCCATGTTCGTCGCGATGGGGCTCGTGCTGCTCATCTTCATCCTGCCCGCCCTCGCGATCAGCTGGGTGGTCCCGTCCGACGAGCTTTCGCTCACGGCGGGGGTGATGCAGGCCTTCGACGCCGTGTTCGCCGGCTTCGGGATCCAGTGGCTGACCCCGGTGATCGGCATCCTGCTCGTGCTGGCCTCCCTCGGCGGGATGCTGACCTGGCTGGCCGGCCCGTCGAAGGGACTGCTGCTGATCGCCCGGCAGGAGGGGTACCTGCCGCCGTTCCTGCAGCGGCTCAACGGCCGGGGCGTGCAGCAGAACATCCTCGTCGCCCAGGGCGCGGTCACCACCCTGATCGCGCTGCTCTACGCGTTCATCCCGGACGTGTCGAGCGCGTACTGGATCTTCTCGGTGATCACCACCCAGGTCTACCTGATCATGTACCTGCTGATGTTCGTCGCGGCGGTGCGGCTGCGGCGCAAGTTCCCCGACCACCCGCGCGGCTTCCGCGCGCCGATGCTGCTCGGCCTGTGCGGCATCGGGTTCTGCGCTTCGCTGGCCGCCCTGCTCGTGGGGTTCGTCCCGCCTTCGCAGTTCGGTTCGGGCAGCCCGTGGGTGTACCTGGGGATCGTCGGCGGCGGCGCGCTCGGGCTCGGCCTGCTGGTGCCGTTCCTGTTCTACCGCCTGCGCAAACCGTCGTGGCGGCAACCGGAGGTGACCACGTCATGACCACTGTGGACGAACGATCGAGCCGGACGCAGCGGATGCTCGTCTACCTGGCCGTCGGCATCGTGCTGGGCGGCCTGCTCGCGGCCGGGTACCTGGTCTCCCGCTCCGCGCGGGCGTCCGCCGAAGCGGAAGCGAAAGCCGATCGGCTCGCCGTCCGGCTCGCCCAGGAGGGTGCGCGGTCGCCCTCGCGCGACCAGCTCGTCAAGCTGCTCGGCACGGACGGCGGCGCGATCTGCGCCGATCCCGGTGCGGCGCTCGCCCGGGCGAGCGGCCCCGCGGCGCTCCCGGCCCTGCCGCCGGAGACGCTGGTCCGCGTGCGGGAGCTCGTCATCGAGGTCTACTGTCCCGAGAAGGCCCGGTGAGCGCGATGGATCTCCGGAAGCGAGTGGACGAGCTGATGCCGCGAGCCCGCGATGAACTCGCGGACCTGGTCGCGATGCGCTCGGTCGCCGACCCACGGCAGTTCCCGCCGGAGGAGTGCCGGCGCGCCGCCGCCTGGGTGGCCGAGGCGTTCGCCGGGGCCGGGTTCGACACCCACCTCGCCGACACCCCGGACGGCAGCCAAGCCGTGCTCGGCTCCCGGCCGTGCGGCCACGAGGACGCCCCGACCGTGCTGCTCTACGCCCACTACGACGTCCAGCCGCCCTTGGCGGACGACCAGTGGCGGACGCCGCCGTTCCGGCTGACCGAAGTGGACGGACGCTGGTACGGCCGCGGCGCAGCCGACTGCAAGGGCAACATCCTCATGCACCTCACCGCGCTGCGGGCCCTCGGCGACGACGTGCCGGTCGACCTCAAGCTGGTCGTCGAGGGTTCGGAGGAGCAGGGCACCGGCGGTCTGGAGGCGTTCGTGCCCAAGCACGCCGAACTCCTGCGCGCCGACGCGATCCTGGTGGGCGACACCGGGAACGTCGCGGTCGGGCACCCGGCGGTCACGGTCAGCCTGCGCGGCATGGTCAACGTCGTCGTCCACGTCGACGCACTGCCGTCCGAACTGCACTCCGGCATGTTCGGCGGCCCCGCGCCGGACGCACTGGCCGCGCTGGTGACGGTGCTGGCCACCCTGCGCGACGACGACGGCGCCACGACCGTCCACGGCCTGCCCGGCGACGGCCGCTGGCCGGGCGCCCCGTACCCGGCGGCGCAGTTCCGGGCCGACGCGGGCCTGTCCCCCGGCGCCGTCCTGCTCGGCAGCGGCGAAGTCGGGGACACGCTGTGGGCGCGTCCGGCGGTGACGGTGCTCGGCATCGACTGCCCGCCGGTCGTCGGCTCCACGGCGGCGCTCGTCCCCCGCGCCCGGGCCCGGCTGAACCTGCGCATCCCGCCCGGCGTCGACCCGTACCACGCGGCGTGCGCGCTGAGCGAGCACCTGATGGCGGCCGCGCCGTGGGGCGTGGACGTCTCGGTGGAGGTCGAGGCCATGGGCGAGCCGTTCCGCGCCGCCACCGGCGGCCCCGCCCACCAGGCGATGGGCGAAGCCATGCGGACCGCGTACGGCCGCCCGGCGAGCCGGCTCGGACAGGGCGGATCGATCCCGCTGTGCACCGTCTTCGCCGAAACCTACCCCGATGCCGAGATCCTGCTCATCGGCGTCGAGGAACCGCAGGCCCGCATCCACGCGCCGAACGAAAGCGTGGCACCGCAGGAGATCGCGGACATGGCGCTGGCCGAAGCGTTGTTCCTGCGGGGCTACGGCGCACTGCGGAAGGAGCGAACGGGAGGCTGATCCGCTCCGCTCACAGACCGAGCTGGTCGCGCCCGACGGCGGTCAGGTCGTCGACGGTGGCGCGGCCGGTCCAGGTCCGCTCGTAGTCTTCGGGCGCGAAGTCGCCCGGGCTCTTGCCGGCCAGGAACGCCCGGCCGCACTGCTCGGCGTAGGCGGCGTTCTTCGCGCAATGCGGGCTCGCCGGGATGTACATGACGCTTCCCCAGCGGTCCGGATTGGTGCCGTCGGCGACCGCGTGGACGACGTCGCCGTGCCACCACACCGTGTCCCCCGGCTCGACGTCGGGGATCGACGTCAGCGCGGGCAGCAGGTCGTCGTGGTACTTGTCGTCGACGGGCAGCGCCTGGCCGTTCACCGCGCCGCAGAGGTCGTCGCCGGGGATGTCGTCCTGGAGCGCGCGAAGCAGGACGTACACGATCGCCGACGGGATCGGCACGACGTGCAGCACGCCGTCGCCCCGGCGCATCTCCGACAAGGCCGTCCAGCCCTGGAAGGTGCGGAAGGCCGAGCACATCACCGTCGACGGGTACTCGTCGACTTCGGTGCGGTACGCGCCGTCCCACGGGTCGTAGGCGCGCCAGTCGCCGTCGAAGACGTGCCGGAAAACGCGCTGGTAGGCCGGCAGCAGCCAGCGTTCGACCGAGCCGGAGTCGGTGTGGGCGGACAGGCCGAGGGACGCCGATCCGGGCGCGCGGCGGCGGATGCGGTCGGGGTAGGCCGTGTCGCGATCGGGGTCGAACCAGACGCGGCCCTCGGACTCGTGCCGCCAGAAGGAGTTGAGGAACCGGCGGACGGCGACCATGTGCTCGTGCTGGCGGGCCTGGATCTGCGGCTTCGACCAGTAGACGGGGTAGATCTGCGGCTGCCCGGACGCGAGGCCGGCGAAGACGTCGTCGGCCGGGCCCTGGTAGGTGCCGGCGAAGTCGTTGTCCGCGAGGTACGCGGCCAGCTCGGCGTCCCACGCTTCGGCGGTTTCGGGAGCGAACGTGCCTCGGACGACGGCGCACCCGCGGCGGCGGACGGCGCCGAGCGTCCGGTGCGGCACGGCGCCTTCGGCGATGTCGCGGAACCGGACCACCGGAAAGGCGGCCGGGTCGGTGGCGACGGCGTCGACCTCCCGCCGCATCCGGTCCCGGACTCCGGCGAACGCGCCGGCGACGTCGCCGATCCGGGCGCGCAGCTCCTGTTTCGTCCGCGAAATCGCCTCGGCCATGTTCGCAGGCAGCTCGGTGGTCGTCATCCGTCCTCGCGATCTTTGGTTAGGACTCCTTACTAGAATGTCCCCGCTACGGTAACCCGAGACCGATCCCGCGACAAGAGGTGCCATGTCCGACCCCGACCGGCCGCTCCCGCGCCTGGCGATGCTGCGGGCCATGACCGACCGCGCGGTGCTCGACCGGGTCTTCGCCCGGAACCGGATCACGCGGGCCGAACTCGCCGCGACCACCGGGATCTCGAAGCCGACGATCTCCGAGTCCGTCCGGCGGCTGGAGACGGCAGGCGCACTGCGGGCCACCGGCTCCGACCAGACCGGCCGCCGCGGCCGGATCGCCACCTTCTACGAACTGGCCGCCGACGCCGGCCGCGTCGTCGCCGCCGAGGTCAACCAGCAGGGCATCCGCACCGTGACGACCGACTTGACCGGGACCGTCCTGGCCACCGAGCGGCACGCGCCCGGCCGCCGGCCGATGGCGGCCGCGGTGCGGGCGGCCGTCACCGCCGCGAGCGCCGCCGGGCCGGGGCCGGTGCGGGCGACCGCGATCTCGGTCGCCAACCCCGTCGACCCCGTCGCGCACCAGGTCGTCGCCCTGCCGGGCTCGCCCTTCCCCGAAGGCACTCTGCGGGCCGGCGAAATCGGCTCGGACGTCCTGCTCGACAACGACGTCAACTTCTCCGCGCTCGCCGAACGGCGGGAGGGCGCCGCGCGGGGCGCGAAGAGCTTCGCGTACGTCTACGTCGGCGCCGGGCTCGGCGTCAGCCTCTACGTCGGCGAGCACCTGATCCGCGGCGCGCACGGGCTCGCGGGCGAGATCGGCTACCTGGACAGCGCGGGGCGCACACTCGCCGACGCGCTGGCCGGCCAGGGGTTCGGCCGCGCGGACGCGCCGTCACTCGACGTCGGCGCGCTGCTGAGCACCCTCGACAACGCGGCGTCCGGGGACGCCGTGGCCATCGAACGGCTCCAGCTGCTGGGCGCGACACTCGGCCGGGCCGTGGCCGCGATCTGCACGATCGTCGACCCTGACCTCATCGTGCTGGGCGGCCCGGCCGGGAGCCGGGCGGGGCTCGTGACCGAAATCCGGCGAACGGTCAGCGCGGCGGCGCCCGGGCCGGTGCGGGTGACGGCCGGCGAAGTCACGGACTCGGCGGCCCTGCGCGGCGCGCTGCTGTCCGCCCTCGACCACGGCCGCGACCGCCTGGTCGAAGCCGTTGCCGAAAGCTGACCACCACACCGGGATTTCCGCGGACGGAACGGAGACGACCACCATGGCCCGCTTGGTGTCGCTGAACGTCGGGATGCCCCAGGACGTGCCCTGGCAGGGCCGGACCGTCCACACGGGAATCTTCAAGTACCCGGTCGAAGGCCGCCGCCTGGTCCGCCGGCTCAACGTCGACGGTGACGGCCAAGGCGATCTGGGCGGCCACGGCGGCGAGAACCGCGCGGTGCTCGTGTACCAGCGCCAGTCCTACGAGCACTGGCGGCGGTTCCTCGGCCGCGACGACCTCGAGGACGGCCGGTTCGGCGAGAACTTCACCGTCGACGGCCTGCCCGACGACGAGGTGCACATCGGCGACCGGTTCCGCATCGGCGAGGCCGAGTTCGAGGTCACCCAGCCGCGCGTCACGTGCTTCCGCGTCGGGATGCGCCTCGGCGAGCCGCGGATGCCCTCCCTGCTGGTGGCGCACCACCGGCCCGGCTTCTACCTGCGGGTGATCACCGAAGGCCACGTCCAGGCCGGCGACGAGATCGTCCGCACCCGGACCGGCCGGCACGAGCTGACCGTCGCGGACATCGACGCGCTCCTCTACCTGCCCGGCCGCGACCGGGACACGCTGCGCAAAGCCCTCGACGTCCCCGCGCTCAGTCCCGGCTGGCAGGGGTCGTTCCGGGACCTGCTGGCCGCGGAGGAACCGCCGGCACCCCGTGGCTGGAGCGGGTTCCGGCCGCTGCGCGTCGCCCGGGTGGTGCCCGAGAGCACGACCGTGGATTCGCTCCACCTGGCCGCCGACGACGGCGCGCCGCTCCCCCGGCCCGAGCCGGGCCAGTACCTCACCCTGCGGGTACCCGGGGCCGGCGACCCGGCGCCGGTCCGCAGCTACTCGCTGTCGGCGGCGCCGTCGGACCGCGAATACCGCATCAGCGTCAAGCGGGACGGGGTGGTCAGCAGCTACCTCCACACGCACCTGGCGGCCGGCGCGGTCGTGGACGTCGCGGCGCCCCGGGGCGAGTTCGTCCTGGCCGAAGACGACCGTCCCGTGGTCCTCGTGTCCGCGGGCATCGGCGTGACGCCGGTCCTGGCCATGCTGCACGCACTCGCCGCGAACCGGGCGTCCCGGGAGGTCTGGTGGCTGCACACCACCCGGACCGCGGCCGAGCACGCGTTCGCCGCCGAAGCGCACCGGCTGCTGGCGAGCCTTCCGCACGGCCACGAGCACATCCGCTACACCGCGGAAAACGGCCGGCTGACCCGCGAGACACTGTCCGCTTTGGACCTTCCCGTCGACGGCACGGCCTACCTGTGCGGGCCGGACGCCTTCATGACGGCGATGCGGGATTCCCTGGTATCGCTGGGTTTCGACCCGACTCGTGTCCACAGTGAACTGTTCGGCGGCGTGTCCGCGATCAACCCCGGCCTCACCGGCGTCGTCCGCAAGACCCCGCATCCCCCGGCCGGTGCCGCGGGAACGGGGCCCGCGGTCACGTTCGCGCGCAGCGGGCTCACGGTGCCGTGGAGCGACGGCTACCCGAGCCTGCTCGAGTTCGCCGAGGCGTGCGACGTGCCGACGCGCTGGTCGTGCCGTACCGGCGTCTGCCACACCTGCGCGACCCCGCTACTGTCCGGCCGGGTGCGCTACGACCCCGACCCGCTCGAGCCGCCGGCGCCCGGCGATGCCCTCGTCTGCTGCGCCCGGCCGCAGGACGACGTCGTCCTGGATCTCTGACGAGGGCCCCTTCCCACCGAGAGGACACCGATGACCGGACTGAACGCGGAGACCACCCGGCGCGCCATCGTCGAACACACCCGGCGCCTGGGCGAATCGGCCGCCGCGGCCGGGCCGCACGCGGAAGTGCCGACCGCCCCGAAGTGGACGATCACCGACCTCGTCACGCACGTGGGCCAGACCCAGAACTGGGTCGCGGAGATCATCGAACGGCGGATCACCGACCCCACCCGGCTGCCGACGGAGCCGGCCGTGCTGCCCACGGATCCCCGCCAGTGGCCGGCGTGGCTGTCGGAGTCCGCGCAGCGGGTCGCGAACGCGTGCGCCGACGACGCGCTCGACGCGCCGGTGTTCAACGCCGCGGGCGACGAGCGGTCCGGGACGCGGTTCTGGCTGTCCAGCATGCTGAACGAGGCGGTCGTCCACGGCTTCGACGCCGCCAACGCCGCGGGCCGCCCGGCCGACGTCGATGCCGCCATCGCGGCCGCCCTCATCGACCACCACCTCGCGATGCTCACGTCCCCCACGTGGCACCTGCAGCGGCCCGAGTCCGCCCAAGCGCTCCGGGGCACCGGGCAGACCCTGCAGTGGCAGGCCCCCGACACCGCGGGTGCGTGGTTCGTCGAACGGCGGCCGGACGGAGCGACGTGGCAGCCCGGAACCCGGCAGGCCGACGTGACCGTGACCGGCCCGGCACGATCCCTGCTGCTGACCTTGACCCGGCGGCTCTCCATGACCGACGGCGAAGCCGGCATCGCCATCGACGGCGACACCGACCTCGCCCGGCACTGGCTCGACAACACCGCCCACGCCGGCAACTGACCGGGGACCGACCCGGCGGCTACCGCGTCACCACGGGGAGACCCCGCCCGCGTCGAGGAAGGTGCCGGTGGGGTCCGCCGCGGTGAATCGTGCGGCTCGGACGATCGGTGCGGCGCCGGCCTCCCCGGAAGCTTTCGCAGGGCCTGGGCGTGCTCCCGGCGGGGCTCCGCGTCGGCGAACTGGGACTGGCGGTGCGCGCGGACCAGCGCAACCTGCGCGGCATCACCCGCCTGGCCGAGGTCGAAGCCATCGCGACGGCCGGCATCCCCGGCGTCGAGGAGGTCGGCGAGCTGGCCGAGCTCCCCACCCTGCGCCGGCTGACCCTGACCACGGCCGAGCCGGTCGGGGACCTGGTCCGCCTCCGGCGCCTCGGTGCGGTGCGGATCGAGCTGCGCGGCGTCCCGAAGACCCAGGAGCAAGCGGCGCGCGACGCGCTCCCCGAAGCCGACCTCGTGCTCGTCACCGACGACGTCCAAGAATCCCGAACCAGGCCGGCGCCCGCGTGAATTCCTGCTGTTCACCTCCAGTTCACCTTCTTGTCGTCTCATGGGGCATGTCTCTCATGACACGACCGAAGCGGCAGGAGGCCCGATGAGCACGCCGACGTTGGACACGATGGCTTCCGAACAGCTCGACCTGCACCTCGCCCAGCTCGAAGACCGGCTGGACCGGGACTATTCGGGCGTCACCCGGGCTCGTCTCCACGACCTGGTCGCCCACGAACGAGCCCGGTTCGCCGGGGCCCGGATCCACGCCTTCGTGCCGATCCTGGTCGAGCGAGCGGTCCGGACGACCTTGGGGCGGTGACGCGCTGGTCCCGCTCCCGGCCCGGGCCACGGCGGTTCGGCGTCGCCACCTCCCCATGGCTGCGAACGCCGAACCGCCGGCCAGTGCACCCCCGGGCACCGGGACCGTCCCCGGCGGGGGGGACGACTGCCCCACTTCACCACGTCCTGCGCCGGGAACCGCCGGATCCTGGACATACCTGGACGCTCCCGGACACCGGACCCCTCAGCGGCATCCGGACGGCAACGCCGTCAGTAGCGCGTCAGCGCGCTCGGCACCCAGCCGGCAGCCCGCCTGCCCGTGCAGGGCCCGAGCCTGCTCGGCGTGGGCCCGCGCCGCCCCGGATTCGCCGCGTTCGAGCTCGACCGCGGCCAGCGCGAGCAGGCTGTCGGCTCGGATCAGGCGGTGGCCCGTCTCCTCGCTGATGGCCAGGGCCCGACCGGCCCGGTCGTCGGCCTCACCGAATTGCCCGCCGCGCAGGTGCACCGCGGACAGGGCGACCAGCGCGTCCCCGCGGCCACGCGGATGGCCCACCTGGCCGGAAAGGTCCAGCGCCGCCTCGAGCGCCGTCCGGGCTTCGTCGAGCCGGCCGAGTTGCACCATGACCGTGCCGAGGACGTGGTGCGCGCTCGCCTGCGTCCGCCGCATGCCGAGCCGGGTCGCTTTGGCCAGGGCGTCGCGGGCGGTCGCCAGCGCCTCCTCGTACTCGCCGAGGTCGCGCAACGCTCCCGCGAGGTTGGCGAGCACGCTGGCCTCGTCCGCGTGCTCCCCGGCCGACCGGCACAGCGCGAGGCCGGTCCGGTAGTGCTCGACGGCGCGCTCCAGGTCACCGAGTGCCTGGGCGGCCCGGCCCGCGTGGCTTTCGGCGAGCTGCAGCCCGGCGGCGTAACCGAGTCGCGTCGCCGTCTCGATCGCCTGGGTCTGGAGGTCGTAGGCACCGGCCAGGTCCCCCAGTTCCCAGAGGACGTCGCCGAGCACGACGAGGTTCGGGATGGAGGCGGCCCCGTCCTCGGCCAGCTCCAGGTCCAGGGCCTGCCGGTAGTACCCGGCGGCGGCTTGGAGCCGGCCGATCGTGATCGACGTGCGGCCCAGATCGCTCAGGACGAGCCGCCGCAGGTCCGGCGCCTCGAGCTCGTCCGCCAGTTTCACGGCTTCGTCGAGGTGGCGAAGCGCTTCGGCGTGGTCCGACCGGCTCCAGTACGCGCTGCTGAGCACCCGCAGGCACAGCACCTGCCCGACCGCGTCCCCGGCGACGCGGGCCGCGGCGACCGCGGCTTCGGCTACCGGCAGCCACTCCGCGGAACGGTGCCGTTCGAACTCGAAGTGCAGGGCGACGCACAGCTGGGTCGCCGGCGCGTGGAGGCCTGCGGCGGCGGCCTGCCGGGTGAGCGTGGACAGCGTGGTGAATTCGACGTCGAACCAGGTCAGCGCCTCGTCCGCGGTCGCGAACGAGGCGCCATCCGATCGGACGTGCGCGTACTTCTCCCGGTACGGACGCGGGTGCCTCCGCTGCGCTGCCTCGGTCGCGAGTCTTGCGTAGTGGGAAATCAGCCGCTGCAACGCCGAGTCACGCACCTCGTCGGCGTCTTCCGCCAGGCAACGGCGCTTGGCCCACGAATGCAGCAGGGCGTGCTGGCTGTACCGCGCCGGCGTCCGCTCGAAGAGGAGGTGCATGTCGAGCAGGGTGCCGACGACGGGAGCCAGCGACGCCGGCTCCAGTTCGGCCGCGGCCGACAGCGCCGGTAACGCGATCCCGTCGACCGGGAACAGCCCGAGGAGCCGGAACACCCGTTGCGCCGGGGAGTTCAGCGCCCGGTAGGACAGCGCGACCGCGTTCTGCACCGCCGTCTCCCGGTCGACCGCCGCATCGAGCACCGCCAGCGGATCAGCCGAACGAAGCTGCTCGACCATGGCGGCGAGGGGCAGGCCCGGCCGGACACGGGCGTTCGCCGCGGCGATCCGCAGCGCGAGCGGGAGACGTCCGCAGGCTTCGGCCAGCTCCGCGGTCGCCGCCGGGTCGGCGTCGACCCGATCCGGACCGGCGGCGTGCCGGACCAAGGCGACGGCGTCGTCCGTCCCGAGCGGCCCCAGCTCCACCGGGACGGCTCCTTCCCTGGCGACCAGGCCGACCAGCTTCGTCCGGCTCGTGATCAGGACGGCGCAGCTCGGCGAGCCGGGCAGCAACGGGCGCACCTGCTCGGCACTGCTCGCGTCATCGAGCACCACCACCAGGCGACGACCGGCGACCGCGGACCGGAAGCACGCGGCGAGCCGGTCGGCTTCCCGCGGTGTCTCCCGCTCGGCCGTCCCCAAGGCGCGCAAGAACCCGGACAGCACGTCGACCGGATCGGCCGGGCGGGCATCGGCGAACCCGCGCAGGTTCACGAACAACTGGCCGTCGGGAAAGCGGTCGGCGGCCCGGTGCGCCCACCGGATCGCCAACGCCGACTTGCCGGCCCCGGGCATCCCGGTGACGAGCGCAACCCGGGTGCCCGGCGAGCCGCTCAGCAGTTCGTCGAGTGCCGCAAGGTCCTGCTCGCGTCCCACGAACCCGCCGACGTCGAGGGGCAGCTGCCGGGGTACCGACGGCGGTGTGGCGGCCTGCTTCTCCGTGTGGAGGTGGGCGGCCACCCGGAACCAGGCTTCGTTCCAGCTCGCCCACGCCGTGCGCGGAACGCCCAAGGCGATGACGATCCGGTCGAACACGTCGGACGGCGGGTGGATTTTGCCGGACACGTAGGCGTGCACGGTCGAGCGCGGCACCCCCACCAAGCCGGCGAGCCCGGTCAAGCTGACCCGCGCCTTGCCCGTGCCGCGGGCCGCCTGCCGGCGCAGCAGGTCGACCTCGCGGACGAATCCCGCGACGTCGGTGATCCGGGCCGGATCCGGCCCTCCGGCCTCGCCACCCACCAGCGTCACGCCTCCCGCCACCCGGACATCGTCCCCTCCGATCCAACCGCACCGGCGGCCAGCGGGCATCGGCGACGACGGTTCCGAAGAAAGTTGCCGCGAGACGATTGAGCACCCCGCCGGGCTGGGTAGGTCACCGTTACTCGGGACGGGGTCTCGGGGACGGACGGCGGCCTGCCGGGATGACCGCCTCGCACCGTCGGGGCGGTGTTGGGCTACGACGGTCATCGCAGCAGGCCGCCGTCGCCACGTGCACGGACCCTCGCTTGCCCGCGGCCGGTGGGCCCGGAGTGCGGCAGGATGTCCGGCATGACGGTGCCAGCTCTGCCGGAGGAGTCCTTCCAGCGCGTGCTCTGCGTCGTCGCGCACCCCGACGACATGGAGTACGGCACGTCCGCGGCCGTCGCCCGCTGGACCGCCCGCGGCATCGAGGTCGGCTACCTCCTGCTCACCCGCGGCGAGGCCGGGATGCCGAACCCGCCCGAGGAGACGGCCCGCCTGCGCGCCGCCGAGCAGCAGGCCGCCTGCGCGGTGGTCGGCGTCGAGCACCTGACCATCCTCGAACACCCCGACGGTGTGCTCGTCTACGGCCTCGACCTGCGCCGGGACATCTGCCGCGAGATCCGCCGGTTCAAGCCCGACGTCGTCTTCGGCACCGGCTTCGAGGTCGAGACGCCGTACGGCTTCGACCAGGCCGACCACCGCGCGGCCGGCCTCGCGACGCTGGACGCGATCCGCGACGCGGGCAACCGGTGGGTCTTCCCGGAGCAGATCGACGACGAAGGCCTCCAACCGCACTCCGCCCGCTGGTACCTCACGCCGGGCATGACGGACGCGACGCACGGCGTCGACATCACCGGCGAGCCGCTGCGCCGCGGCGTCGCCTCGCTCGAGGCCCACGCGGCTTACCTGGCCGCGCTCCCGGACCACCCGGCGCCCGCCGAGTTCATTCCGCAGTTCGCCGCGATGAGCGGCAAGGCCATGGGGGTCGAGCACGCCGTCCTGTTCCGCGCGCACGATCTGCAGGCACCACCGGAGCTTCCCACCGAGGACTGACGCGGGTAGCCGGCTAAAGGCTGCGCGCGAGGGCCCGGCCCGCGGCTCGGCCGGAGAAGATGCAGCCGCCGAGGAAGGTTCCTTCCAGTGCGTTGTAGCCGTGCACGCCGCCGCCACCGAAGCCGGCGACCTCGCCGGCCGCGTACAAGCCCGGGAACGGGGTGCCGTCGGCGTGCATGGCCTGCGACTCGAGGTTCGTCTGGATCCCGCCCAGCGTCTTGCGCGTCAGGATGTTGAGGCGGACCGCGATCAGCGGGCCGTGCTCGGGGTCGAGGAGCCGGTGCGGCTTCGCCACGCGCACCAGCCGGTCCCCCCAGCTCCGGCGGGCGTTGGCGATCGCCATGAGCTGGAGGTCCTTCGAGAACCGGTTGCCGACCTGGCCGTCGCGGGCGGCGATCTGGCGTTCGAGCTGCGCGACGTCCAGGTCCGGGCCACGGGCGATCTTGTTCATGCCCGCGACGAGTTCGCCGAGGGTGTCGGCGACGACGAAGTCCACGCCCCGGTTCTTGAAGGCATCGACCGGGCCCGGCGCGCCCTTGCCACCGCGGCCGGCCAGCGTGCGGCGCAGGTCCTTGCCGGTGATGTCGGGGTTCTGCTCCGACCCGGACAGCACGAATTCGCGGTCGATGATCGTCTGGTTCAGCACGAACCACGAGTAGTCGTAGCCGGTCGAGAGGATGGCCTTCATCGACTGGTTGGTGTCGAAGCCGGGGAAGTTCGGGGCGGGCAGCCGCTTGCCGGTGGCGTCGAACCACATCGACGACGGCCCGGGGATGATCCGGATCGCGTGGCCGGGCCAGATGGGGTCCCAGTTGTGCAGGCCTTCGGTGTAGTGCCACATGCGGTCGCGGTTGACCAAGCCGGCGCCGGCCTGCTCGCTGATCGCGAGCATGCGGCCGTCGACGTGGGCGGGCACGCCGGGAATCATCGTCTCCGGGCAGGGGCCGAGGCGGTCGGCCGGCCAGTTGGCGCGGATCAGGTCGTGGTTGTGCCCGATCCCGCCCGAGGTGACGAGCACGGCCTTGGCGCGCAGTTCGAAACCGCCCACCCCGTCCCGGGACGACGCCTTGCCTCGCTCCAGCTCCGACGGCTCCAGCACCGTGCCCCGGACCCCGGTCGCGGCGCCGTCCTCGACGATCAGCTCGTCGACCTGGTGCCGGAACGCGAACCGCACCAGCCCGCGGCGCTCGGCTTCCAGCACCGGCTCGGCGAAGATCCGGACCACCTCGGGGCCGGTGCCCCAGGTCAGGTGGAACCGCGGAACCGAGTTGCCGTGGCCGTCGGCCGTGCCGCCCCCGCGCTCGGCCCAGCCGACGACCGGGGTGAACCGCAGGCCCAGGTCGTGCAGGTACTGCCGCTTTTCCGTGGCGGCGAACCGGACGTAGGCCTGCGCCCACTGCCGGGCCCAGCGGTCCTCGTCGTCGCGGTCGAAACCGGCGGAGTCCAGCCAGTCGCGCAACGCCAGCTCGTGGGAGTCCTTGATGCCGTTGCGCCGCTGCTCCGGGCTGTCGACGAGGAACAGGCCGCCGAGCGACCAGAACGCCTGGCCACCGAGGTTGGCGCGGTTCTCCTGTTCGACGACCAGCACCCGGCGCCCGGCCTGGGTGAGCTCGTAGGTCGCGACGAGGCCGGCGAGGCCGGCTCCCACCACGATGACGTCCGGATCTGCGGTCATGACCGGTTCCTGCTTTCGGTGCTGTATGCGGTGACGACGTGGGCGAACAGCCGGGCTCGGCGCTGCCAGACGACGGGGTCTCCGGGCTCGGTGAAGCACTGGGCGGCGGTGCCGTCGTGCACGGCGATCAAGGCCTGCCCGAGTGCGTCCGGATCGGGCACGGTCCGGCCGACGCGATCGAGCAGCGCCAGGAGGAAGGGCAGGAACGACGCGGCGATCGCCCGCTCGCGCTCGGCGATCACCTCGCGCAGCCCGGGCGTGCGGAGGGCGTGCGCGGTGAACTCGGCGCTCACCCGGTACCACTCCTCGTCCATCGGGACGACCCGCAGCACCTCGCCGACGACGCCGTCCACATCGGTCACCACCGGGAGGTCGCCGGCCTCGAACACCTGCCGGGCCCGGGCGATCTGCGCGGCCGACCGCTCTTCCCACATCGCCAGGAACAGCTCGTCCAGCGACGCGAAGTTCGAGTAGAACGCTCCCCGGGTGTAGCCGGCCTGGGTGCACACCTCGTCGACGGTCGCGCGGCCGAACCCTTCCCTGGCGAACACCTCGAGCGCCGCGTCCAGCAGCCGCCGCCGGGTTTCGGCGCGCCGCTTCGTCACCCGAGGTTCGCGGACCGGACCGGTTTCTCCCCGTGCTGCCGGCATCGCACCTCCTGCTCGAGTGTTCGATACAAAGATGCATCGGATACATCAATGTATGCAACCTGGCAGCCGCTGAAGTGACACAGCGCACGGAGGGCCACCTCGGGCGCACCGCGCCGAGCCCCGCGCGGCCATCGCTATCCTGGGCTACCAGAACGCCACGCGCGAGGTGTCCAGGGCGCCGGAGCGCCCCGGACGAAGGGACGGCAATGAGCACGATCACCGACCCTCACGAGAACGAAGTTCCGCGGTTCGAGGCACCGGCCGGCACCGTCGACGTGCTCACCGTGCGAGCACCGGCAGAACTCGCCGACGCCGACACCGCCGCCCAGCTCCTCGTGCCGGCCGCGGCCTCCCCGCGCGGTACCGCCGTCGTGGTGGACCTCTCGGCCGTCACGTACCTGACCACCGAAGCCGTCATCCCCCTGGTCACCCTGGCCCGGCAATGCCTCGGCGAAGGCCGCGAACTCCACGTCGTGACCTCCGCGTCCGCCCGCCAGAAGCTCACCCTGCTCGGGCTGAACACGGTGCTCTCCCTGCACCCGCCCGCCTGAGCGCCGGCGGCGTCACCCCTCCAGCACGGTCATTCCGCGCTTCTCAGGGCCATCGTCACCCGGACGCGCGATGGACCGGGGCCAATGCCCCTGGCGCATGCGCCCCCCGTCGCAGCAGACTGAGGCCAAGCCGCAGACGCGGAGGGCCATGGCCCCAGCGTCGCCGGCCCAGGTTGGCGGCCGGGTTCAGCCAAGAGCCTCGCCGCGAACCGCCACCTCGGTCACGCGCACGTCTTCGCCGCCCCCCGCTGGAGCACCGGCGGCCGCTGTCGCCGACGAGATCGGCGCCGGCCGAACCGGGCTCCGCAGCTCGCCTGAACCTCGCCCACCTGCACGTCCTGACTCGCTGCTGCGCCCGTCCGGACAACTGAGCTGACGCGGTGGCTTGCCCTTGGAAACCGATCGGTTTACGCTGCTCGAAACCGATCGGTTTCCTACCGCGGCACCCACAGGAGCAGGCGAGATGCCCGAGCAGACGGCACGTCCCACGATCCACGTCCCCGGGACCACCAGTCACACGATCGCCTCGCCGGAGGGCACGCTGCGCTACCTCAAGGCCGGCACCGGCGCCCCACTGGTCCTGCTGCACACCGTGCGAACACAGGCGGAGCACTTCCACGCCCTGATCCCCCTGGTCGCGGACCGGTTCACCGTCCACGCCCTCGACCTCCCCGGAATGGGCCACTCCGAGATCGTGCCCGGCGCGTCCTACGAAGAACCGGCGATGCGCGCGGGCGTGGAACGGCTCCTCACCGAACTCGATCTCGACGACGTCACGCTGCTGGGCGAATCCATGGGCGCGGTGCTCGCCCTGACCACCGCGGCCGACCTGCCGGACCGGGTCCGGCGCGTCATCGCGGTGAACGCCTACGACTTCCGCGGCGGCATCGCCCGATCCGGCCTGCTCGCCCGCGCGGTGGTCACCGGCGTCCTCGCGCCGGGCATCGGCCCGGTGGTCGCCGGCGTCGAGCCCCGAGCCGCCCTCCGCCGGATCCTGCAGGGCGGCCTCGGCGACAAGAAGGCCCTGCGCGAGGACTACCTGGACGAACTCCTCCGGATCGGGCACCGACCCGGCTACCCCGCCGTGGCCCGCGGGGTCTACCGGAACCTCCCGAGCCTCATCGCGGCCCGCTCGCGCTACGCGGAAGTCAAGGCGCCCATCCACCTCGTCTACGGCGAGAAGGACTGGTCCCGGCCGTCGGACCGCCAGGCCAACAGGGACCTGCTGCCCGACGCCGGTTTCACGCAGGTGCCGGGAGCGGGCCACTTCATCGCCCTGGAACGGCCCGACGTCCTGGCCGGCCTGCTGACCGCGGCGGTGTAAGGGGAACTGTCACCGCGACTCGACGGAGATCGCGTCGAGCGCGCGGCGGATGAGGTCCGGCAGCGCACCGCCGTGGTCGATCCAGTCGTCGAGGGAGATGCGGACCGCGGCCATCGCCAGTGCGGCCAGCAGACGCGGCCTCGGGTCGTGCGCCGAGAGGCCGGCGAAGCGCGGGGTGAGCAGCTCGGCGATCGCGTGCTCGTAACGCTGGTAGGCCTGCGCGGTCCACGCGGCGAGCGTCGTCGACGAGCGGGTGAGCCGAGCCAGCTCCCGGATCCGGCCGGCGTGCGCCGGGAACTCGGCCGCGAGTTCGCCGAAGGCCGCCACGAGGGCGTTCTTCGCCGTCAGGTCGCCCGGCTGGCGGGCGATCGCTTCGGTGACCAGGGTCAGCCACGGTCCGGTGATCCCTTCGGCGACCGCGCTTTCCTTGGTGTCGTAGTACCGGAAGAACGTCGCCCGCGCGACTTCGGCGTCCGCCGCGATCTGGTCGACCGTCGTGCCGCCGACCCCCTGCAGGCCGGCCAGCCGGGCCGCCGACGCGGCTATCCGCGCGTTCGTGGCCCGCCTCTTGCGGACGGCCAGGCTTTCCGGTTCACTGCGAGACATAGTCTCATTCTGGACCATGTCTCAAAATAGCGGCAGTCTCCTCGAAGAGCAAAGGGGCTCTCATGGGCGTGAACCAGCGCGAGCAGATCGTCATGTCCGCCGCGGAGATCACCGGGTTCTTGACCGAGCAGCGGGTCGCGACCCTCGCGACGATCGCGCCGTCGGGGCAGCCCCACCTGGTCGCGATGTGGTACGCCGTGCTCGACGGGGTGCTGTGGTTCGAGACCAAGGCCAAGTCGCAGAAGGCCACGAACCTGCGCCGCGATGCCCGGGTCACTGTCATGATCGAAACCGGCGACACCTACGACACGCTGCGCGGAGTGGCCCTCGAAGGCCGCGCCGAGATCGTCGACGACGCCGACGCACTGTGGGCCGTCGGCGTGAACATCTGGGAGCGGTACAACGGCCCCTACACCGAAGAAACCCGCCCGATGGTCGAGTTCATGCTGGCCAAGCGGGTCGCCGTCCGCCTCGACGTCGAGCGGACCCGGTCCTGGGACCACCGCAAGCTCGGTCTGCCCGCCCTCCCGCTCGGCGGCACCACCGCCGCCCACCTGCGGGAGGCGTGATGGAGTTCAACCTGGCCGACCTCTTCGAGAACATCGCCGACGCCGTTCCCGAACGGGAAGCCGTGCACTGCGCCGGGCAGACCCTCACCTACCGGCAATTGGACCGGCGCGCGAACCGGCTCGCCCACCACTTCGCGGCGGCCGGCATCGGGGCGGGCGACCACGTCGGGTGCCACCTGACGAACGGCCCGGAATACCTCGAAACCCTGCTGGCCCTGCTGAAGATCCGGGCGGTGCCGATCAACGTCAACTTCCGGTACGTCCGCGACGAGCTGCGCTACCTCTACGACAACGCCGACCTCGTCGGGCTGGTGTACGACACCGAGTTCACCGACCGGGTGGCCGGCGTCGTGCCGGACGTACCCAAGCTGCGGCACCTCTTGGCCGTCGGCACCGGCGATACCGCGCCCGGCACCCAGCGGTACGAGGAAGCGCTGGCCGCGCAGCCCGACGACCGCGGCGGGCTCCCGGAGCGGTCCGCCGACGACCGGCTGATCATCTACACCGGCGGCACCACCGGCCTGCCCAAGGGCGTCGTGTGGCGCCACGTCGACCTGCTCTTCGGCGGCATGAGCGCCGGGGTCGCCGGCCTCACGAAGCCCGAGGACGCGGGTCCCCGCGCGGCCGCGGCCGAGCCGCTGGTGATGTTCGCCGCCCCGCCGCTCATGCACGGCACGTCCGTGCTGGCGTCGTTCATCAGCTTCCTCGGCGGCAGCAAGGTTTGCCTGGTGCGCAAGTACTCCGGCGAAACGGCCATCCGGCTCATCGAAGAACAGGGCTGCCAGACGATGATGATCGTCGGCGACGCGATGGCGATGCCGCTCATCGAAGCCCTCGACGCGCACCCCCGGCCCCTGCCGACGCTGAAGATCATCGCCAGCGCGGGCGCGCTGCTCACCCGGCAGGTCCGCGACCGGTTGTGCGCGCACCTCCCGGAGCTGTTCATCGTGGACAGTTTCGGATCCACCGAGACCGGCCACAGTGGAGCGGGGGTGGACGAGAGCCGGTCCTTCACCGTCAACGAGACGACCACGGTCCTCGACGACTCGCTGCGGCCCGTCGCCCCCGGCAGCGGGGTCGTGGGCCAGGTCGCCCGCCGCGGCCACATCGCCCTGGGCTACTACCGCGACTCCGCAAAGACGGCCCGCACGTTCGTCGAAGCCGGCGGCGTCCGCTGGGCCCTGACCGGCGACCAGGCCACAGTGGACGCCGACGGCAAGGTCTGCTTCCTCGGCCGCGGCTCGATCTGCATCAACTCCGGCGGCGAGAAGATCCACCCCGAAGAGGTCGAAGCCGCCCTCAAGTCCCACCCTTCGATCACCGACGCCGTGGTCGCGGGCATTCCCGACCCCCGCTGGGGCCAGAAGGTCGCGGCGGTGCTCCAGCTCGACCCGGCGGCGGACGAGGTGAGCCGCGAAGACCTCGAAGCGCACCTCGCCCCGCTGATCGCCCGCTACAAGCTCCCCCGGCTGACCTGCGTCGTGCCGCGCATCGAACGCTCCCCCGCCGGCAAACCGGACTACCGGTGGGCCACCGAAACCCTCGTGCGGGCCACCCAGGACGGCTGACCGGAATCACCCGCGGCCTATTCGGCCGGCGCACCCGCGTTCGGGCGTTCGTGGCGGAGCGATTCGTCGAGGGTCACGCCCGGGTCCACGGCGAGCTCACCGCGGAGGGCGGCGCGCACGGTCAGGT